>NZ_CAWPKW010000280.1:0-2453 GCF_963888615.1 Brasilonema octagenarum UFV-OR1
CCTCACCCTGCCCTGTCGGGCATCCCTCTCCTTAGTAAGGAGAGGGAAAGATTTTAGCGCCGATTCAAGCGAGGGTGAGGTTTTGAGTGAGATGTGTACACCACGGTAGCCCAAGAGATTGAGTTAGCAGAACAACGAAAAAGAGATTATTTAAGCAGGAAGCAAAATGATGAGTGATGTAGAGAAATACATTGCCAGACGCAAGCAAACCGATCCGGAGTTTGGTAAAGATTTTGAATCTGGATTTTCCAGTTTTAAAATTGGGGTGCTGCTGGCGCAAGCAAGAATTGAAGCGGGAATCACACAAGAAGAATTAGCACGTCGGTTAAATTTGCATGAATCTATAATTATCAGAATCGAAAACGATGGATCTGATGTTGGTATCTCTACTTTAGAAAGATATGCGAATGCCTTGGGGAAGAAACTTTATGTAGAAATTCAATAAGTGCGTAGATGCAAAATGACTGGGAAGCAACGAACCAAGAAATAGAAGAAGTGGCGTGCAAGTTTATCTTCGCGAATTGTTATAACCCACAATTCGCCAGCATCGTACTACAAGCACAAGAAGAAGATCCAAATTGGATGCAGTGCCAGGTAACGAAAACGTAGAAACCGTAATACTTCGTGGAAAATCACTTGCTTGCGAATCTTTACAATTCTGTGTGAGCCTTATATGTTACAGTTTACAAGTCTGGACGCGAGAAAAGAGATCTGGCCATAAGTCTTCATTCTTCTTCACCCCCCTAAAACCCCAAACAGGGAGATGTCCTTGGGGGGCTTTTGTGGAGAAGGTTAATTCATTGTAATACAGCCACTCTTTCTTCCAAGGCATTCCTTTGCGCCAACCCACGCGATCGCCAAACTTTTCATAGTCTTTACCCACACTTTCCCAAACACGCTTTTGCACACTAAAGCCAAAGCGCCCACTACTGTATTTTACCCAAAGTTGGTCAATTGTGCGGAGGTCAGTGCAGGGAAAGTTTTTGATGGATTCGATATCCAGCCAGCTTTCTATTTCTCTGCCAGCTGCCTTGAGCATGAAAGTAACAGTTTCGAGATCCGCTTCTTTCCACTGTCCTGCTTTTAGCAAATTTCGTAATTTGGTGTAGTTTACACCGCGTTCACTGCTGAGGTCATCACCTGAATCATCTCGTTGATTTTGCGGGGTGTTTTGAGTTTTAATAACTTCTGGGTTTCTCAGTTCTTGGGTAGTGGGGACTTCTTTGTTCGGTTCACTACTGAGGTCATCGCTTTGACTTTGTGGGATCACCTTCAGAGTTGGCACTGGCTTGTGCCCAGTTATGCCCCAAATAAGCTGTTCCATTGGATCGGGTTCTTGCTGGCGAAAATCAACCCAATGAAAACTCTTTATAAATCTAGGAACGCTGTTTATAAGTTCTTGAGGACAATCAGGCAATATAACCAACCCCATGCGAAGCTGGCGGCTAGCGAATTCAACCAAAAACTCTCGCATTTCAATATTTGCCCACGGTCCTACTCCTGATGAACCAATGAATACGGCTACAGCCTTTATCTGAGGAATAATTTCTTCTAGTTGATCTTGCCAAGGTCTAAACGGCTCAAAATCATACTTATCCAGCCAAGCTAAAATACCTTGCTGCTTTAGCTGAGCCCTAATTCTTTCTACTTGTTGTTTTTCTTTGCTGTTGTGACAAAGGAAGACTTCATAATCTTGGGATGTGGTCATATCTCAGCTTTTCCCCACTACTGTTCTACACCAGCAATGATTGCCAAAGCATTTGCATATTGTTCCAAATCCCTTCTCAACGCTTCCAACTCATACCGCAAATTCGCTTCTTGCGACCAATTGCGCTCATGCTCTTTTAGACTCAGGTGAGGAGGACGCTGTGCTTCCCATGTCTGCAACAGTGGATGCCATTTGGCAAGAAAAGGACGCAAACCCTTATTCAGCACCGCTATAGCAATACCTCCCACTGACTCACGCGATGCACCAACATCTGGTCCAGCTTGTTTGAGGACTTCCCGTGTGATGCCAAATAAACTATATAAAGATGTCAGCGCTTCACGCAACAGTCCTTC
This sequence comes from Brasilonema octagenarum UFV-OR1, assembly GCF_963888615.1. Taxonomy (NCBI): domain Bacteria; kingdom Bacillati; phylum Cyanobacteriota; class Cyanophyceae; order Nostocales; family Scytonemataceae; genus Brasilonema; species Brasilonema octagenarum. Next base: position 2,062 of record NZ_CAWPKW010000280.1, read on the forward strand.
GTCAATTTCCAGAGGTTGAACAGCAATCCGGGTAACAAGTTCAACATACAACGACCATGCAGCCCGACGTTCTGTTGGATCGGCTTGCCATTCAGCGGAACCGATGCCAAAGGGAAGGCTGACAGAGACTTTTTTTAGTTTGGCGGGGTCTATTCTAGGCATGAGTTTGTTGTCACTATATATATAGTTGCTTGTTTTAAGTTTTAACAACTTTCCGCTTGCCATAGTTGGCGCGGCTGCAGGAAATTCTGTTTAATAAGTGAATAATTCTATATTACATACAGCTTGCTAGGTGTGAATTCCGGGTGAGTAGGAACAAAACCCAATCTTCAAAATTTTTCCCTCTCCTTAATAAGGAGAGGGATGCCCGACAGGGCAGGGTGAGGTTCCGA
>NZ_CAWPKW010000281.1:0-41271 GCF_963888615.1 Brasilonema octagenarum UFV-OR1
CCTTCGGGTTCGCCAGATGCCTGGCTGTCGGGAAACCCTCCCGCAGCACTGGTCTCACCGCCTGCAGGACTGGACTCACCAATGACTAATGACCAATGACTGCTGATATTCTGATTCTCTCAAATGGTCCTGGGGAAGTAACAACTTGGGTGCGCCCAGTCGTTAGGCAATTACGCCAACAACTGGGAGATGACCGAAATAAAATAAGAATTTCTGTGGTTTTGTCACCTTGCCCAAACTCCAGTGGTAAAGAAGCAGATATTGCGAAATCTTATCCTGAAGTTGACCGAGTGCAGTCAGCAGAACATTTTTGGCAGTTCTTGCTTTGGGGAAAGACATTTGAAAATTGGGACTGGTACAAGCGCGGTGTTGTTGTTTTTCTGGGCGGGGATCAGTTTTTCTCCGTTGTCATCGGCAAAAGGCTAGGGTATCGCACCGTTGTTTACGCTGAATGGGATGCACGTTGGTACAGCATGATTGACCGCTTTGGAGTGATGAAAGCTACAGTGGCTGAGCGTGTTCCTCAGAAATTTGCCCACAAGTTTAGCGTTGTGGGAGATTTGATGCAAGAAGCCCAGGGTTTGGAAGCAAGCGAAGCTGAGGATCTGGGGATCTGGGGAGAAAATTCCTCTAATCCGCCCACTCAGCACTCACAACCCAGCACCGAACTGATTGGTGTTTTGCCTGGTTCAAAGCCATCAAAATTGATGCAAGGGGTTCCTTTAACGTTGGCAATTGCGGAATACGTCCATAGCAAGAGACCACAAACCAAGTTTGTCATACCTGTTGCCCCGACTTTAGACTTACAAACTTTAGCTAAGTTTGCCGATCCAAAGAAAAATTCTTTTGTTCAAACCTTTGGTTTTAGTGGTGCTTCTTTAATTGTCCCAGAACTTGTCCCAGAAATCGGCACTCATTCAGAGCGTCCCTTCTTGAAGACAGGAACAGGTTTATGTGTTCAGCTGTGGACTCAGACGCCTGCATACGATTTATTATCCCAGTGCTGTCTGTGCCTAACGACAGTTGGGGCAAACACTGCTGAACTGGGTGCTTTAGCTGTACCAATGATTGTTTTGCTACCAACACAACAGCTAGATGCTATGAGATCTTGGGATGGTTTGCCCGGACTGCTAGCAAATTGGCCTTTGGTTGGTTCTGGTTTTGCGAAGATGATTAACTGGCTGGTACTGAGAAGATTGGGTTTGCTAGCATGGCCCAATATTTGGGCGCAAGAAATGGTCGTACCAGAATTAGTTGGTAAACTTCAATCCCAAGAAGTAGGAGAAATGGTTTTAGATTTTCTTGCTCATCCAGAAAAGTTAGCAGAAATTCGATCAAAGCTGCAGAGTATCCGAGGTGAACCGGGTGCAGCACAAAAGCTAGCAACTTTAGTAGAGGAAGAATTAACTAACTAAGGACACGTCACTCGCTTAGCTCAAATTCAAAATTAAAAAAAGGAGTATAGGAAGGCAAATACAAGAGTGTCCGGACTTTTTTGTTTGATTTGCGTTACTATATGTAAGTAAGCACTTACATGTTTTTGGATGATGAGTAATTTAAAACCAGGAGCAGCAAAAACGCGTAAACGCTTACTCAAAGCAGCTATTGAAGTTTTTTCTGCTGCAGGAGTTCTTGGAGCCACTACTCGTGAAATTGCACGAGTAGCAGGAGTGAACGAAGTTACTTTATTTCGTCACTTCCAGAGCAAAGAGCAACTTCTGAGCGCGGTTGCTGAACATGTTACCGCATTAATAGCAGAAACACTTGCTCACCAAGATGAATGGACGCAAGATTTGCGGCGCGATTTACTGCACTATGCCCAGCTTTATGATCAGATGCTTGGAGAGCATGAAGCGCTGGTTCGGATGTTCATTGGTGAAGCTCAGCGACACCCTGATGAAGCCCTGCAAGTCTTCCAACAATCGAGTCAACCTTTGCGTGAAAAGCTTGTTGCGTATCTATGCAATGGAATTGAGCGTGGAACTGTCCGTTCCGATGTAGAGTTGTCCCTTGCAGTGGATGTATTCACTGGAATGCTATTGGCTGGAATGTTACGCCGTCATGTCTGGTCGATTTCACGGGATTATAGCCGCGATCGCTACATCGAAGAGTGTGTCGATCTATTTGTACGCAGCATTGGCACATCGGTTTCAAATCCAAGCTATCACTCGACTTGATCGTGATTTGAGCGTTGTTTGTGCTGCACTACATGAAAACACGTAGCACCTGCCGTGCGTTCTTAAATCTTATATCCGACCCACGCGTACCCTCAACTATCACCAATCGTTTTTTCTGAATTATAAAATAATATGTCATTTCTAATACTAAACATAGATAAATTCGTCATTCTGTTTTCTGTTCTTTATATGTCATTGTTAAAACTAAATACAAGTAGATTGGTCGTTCTGTTGCCTGTTCCCTGCTAAGCGCTCCCTAAAAATCTGTAGTGTGACACCCCAAGGTGCGCGTGGGTGGTTATCTTCTTAAATTTCACATTTAATCAAATTGTCATTTTGTAGTCGGATCGCTTGAGAACAACATGAAGCAAGGGGAATCAACTAATCTCTCAACTCCAGAGCCACCTGTTACTTACAATGGCAATGGTGCGACATTAAAACCAACATTAAAACCAAACGAGCAGAAAACAGAGCCAGTCATAGAGGAAGATACGGCTACTTCTAATAACACTGTCGTCGAGCAACAGGAAAACATTGATGAGGATGAAGCTGTTGATGAAAATAAGCAGCACAAATCTGGTAAGCATCGAAAATGGATACTGCTGCTAGGTGGTGCGATCGCCTTCGCCGTTGCAGGAGTCTTCGGATTGCGATGGTGGCAGTTTGAAAGTACCCATGTCACCACCGATAACGCCCAAATCGATGGACACCTGTCGCCGGTTTCTGCCAAAATTTCTGCAACGGTTCAGCAAGTCTTAGTCAAGGAGGGCGAACGCGTGAAACTAGGACAGCCCTTAATCGTTCTGGAAAATCAGGATTTAAACCTACAAGCACATCAAGCAGAAGCGAATTTGGCGAACGCCAAAGCTCAACTGCAAAAGGCGGCTGATACTGTGAGCGTGACTCGCCAAACAAATCCCACGCAGGTACAACAAGCTCAGGCAAAGCTAGCAGCAAGTGTATCTGCTGTGAAAGCAGCACAAGCCAATGTTAATCAAGCTCAGGCAAAGATTGAGACAAATCAGGCGAATGTAGCTCAAGCACAAACTGAGGTTAACAAAACCCAGGCGGATTTTCGTCGCTACCAAGCCCTTTACCGGGAAGGGGCAATCTCAGCTCAACAGTTTGATACCGCACAAGCTGGATACAAAAATGCTGAAGCAGGGCTAGTAGCTGCACAGAAAAGTGTTGCTCAAACCCAGGCAGAGTTCCTAAATGCTCAAGCCCAACTTCAAACAGCTCAAGCTCAGGTAGAACAAGCCAAGGGGCAGCTGCAAGAAACGCAAATCTCTGGGCAAAATCTAACTGTGCAAAAAGACGAGCTGCAAGCGGCGCAAGCGCAAATGAGACAAACTGATGCCACCCTAGCCTTGGCACGTCAGCAACTGGAATACACCAGGATTTACGCTCCAGTGACCGGGTATATCGGTCGTTTGACGGCTCAGGTGGGACAAAAAGTCCAGATTGCACAACCCCTACTATCGGTGGTACCGCTCCAGACGGATGAGGTTTATGTAGAGGCGAATTTGAAGGAAACGGCACTGGGACGGGTACACATTGGGCAAAAGGCAGACGTTGAAGTGGATGCCTATCCTGGAGAAACGTTTCACGCTCATGTCGCAGGTATCAGCCCTGCCACTGGATCTAGCTTTGCCCTCATCCCACCCGACAATGCGACAGGGAACTTTAATAAAGTCGTGCAGTGGGTTCCGATACGTTTAGTGTTTGACTCGAATACTGATCCAGAACACAAACTCAGACCTGGATTGAACGTCACAGTCATAGTGGATACGACCTCTGTTGCAAAAAACAGATCCACAAACGCTAGATATTAATCACTCAGCCTTCAGTTTATATTAACTTTCTATCAACAATGGCTATAACCGATGATTCTTCATCTCGTTCAGAGCGAGCGACTGGTTCAAAAAACTCGAAAGGTTCTGCTTATAATTCCGCAGGTTATGTGCAAGGACCACTGAAGTGGGCGATCGCACTGACGGCATCGTTAGGCGCAATTTTGGAAGTTATTGATACCAGTATTGTAAACGTTGCCCTGACTGATATTCAAGCCACATTGGGGGCAACCGTGAGTGAAGTCGGTTGGGTGGTGAGTGGCTATGCGATCGCCAACGTTATTCTGATTCCACTCTCTGCCTGGTTAGGAGATGTCTTTGGTAAAAAAAACTACTTTGTCTTTTCAATGATAGGATTCACATTCGCCTCAGTGGTGTGTGGCCTTTCTCCCAATCTGCCCATTTTAATCATTGCTCGCATTGTTCAGGGATTATTTGGCGGTGGACTACTTGCCAAAGCGCAAGCCATCTTATTTGAAACGTTTCCACCTGCGGAGCAAGGTGTTGCCCAATCGGTGTTTGGAGTTGGGGTGATATCTGGACCGGCGATTGGTCCGACTTTAGGAGGCTTTCTTACTGATAATTTAGGCTGGGAGTGGATTTTCTTCATTAACCTGCCGATTGGTCTTGTGGCAGTGGCAATGTCGATATTCTTTTTGCGCCCCGATCCTCCAAAAAATCAGCAAACTCAACAACCCGTTGATTGGTGGGGAATTGGGCTATTGGCGATCGCAGTCGGTAGTTTGCAAACTGTTTTAGAAGAAGGCGAACGAGACGATTGGTTTGAATCGAGTTTTATCACTACTCTGGCTATTACTGGTGTCGTTGGGCTGGCGTTATTTATTTGGCGAGAATTAACTATAAAAGCACCTGCGGTGCAGTTGCGGGTATTGCGTCACCGTTCATTAGCAGCGGGTAGCGTCTACTCTGGCATTTTGGGCATGGGGCTTTATGGTGCGCTGTTTGCTGTGCCGTTATTTACTCAAAGCGTATTGGGATTTTCCGCAACACAAACCGGATGGTTACTGGCTCCTGGTGCGTTAGCATCAGCGATTGTCATGGTTTTGCTGGGTAAGATTTCCGGCAAAGTGGATGCCCGCCTGCTCATTGGTATAGGGGCAGTTGGTTCGGCGCTGGTTATGTTTAACCTTAGCAAAATTACGCCTCAAACAGGTACCGATGATTTATTCTGGCCTCTAATTTGGCGGGGGGCTGTGACGGTTCTCATGTTTTTGCCATTAAGCTTGGCAACTTTAGGTCCATTGCCCAAGAAGGATGTTTCTGCTGGTTCCGGCTTTTATAATCTTACTCGTCAGTTAGGTGGCAGTATTGGGATTGCAATCTTGACAACCATGTTGGAGCAACGGGAAGCCTTCCACTCAGCAGTACTGCTGGCAAAGTTAACTCCTTACGATTTAGAAACTCAGCAACGCCTTGATGCGTTGACTGGCGTTTTTCAGAGCCGAGGCTCAGATGCGACAACAGCTCAACAACAGGCGTTTGCAAGCCTGAAACAATTGGTCAGCACGCAAGCAGCAATTTTATCCTACGCAGATATTTTTCATTTTGTCGGCATTGTGTTCCTCTGTTCCTTAGTATTGCTGATGTTCTTGGGTAAAGGGGGTGCAGGTGCGAAGGCTCCTATGGATCATTAATCAAATAGCACGCTTGTTAAGCGATCGCTTGCAGCGTTATTTTCAGCGCGCCTTTATGGCTCAAGTAGTTAAGGAGGTAACGCAAAGGTGCTGTTAGGTTTCAAGACAGAACTAAAACTCACAATCAACAAGCGCACAGCATTGATGAAGCATTGAGGCTCCGCACCATGTCTTACTTTGTCGGCGAATGCTACAAGTCTAGCCTGAATTCCTATGCAGATTAGACTTGTGCATCTTTATTCAGAAATGCTATGAGCTAACCCATTTTTTGCACTGCACTCAGCATGAAATTAATCCGCTGCTCAAAGTCTAGCTTTTGAATATCTGCTGTAAATTTGTCCGTTTCAGCAGGTAGTTGATAGTCAGACGGCATTCCTATGATGGTTCCGTTCTCCATTCCTTGTGCCAGCATCAGCCAAACATCTAATTTGGCATTGGGACTTAGAGAGTCATAACCACTACTGCTATCGGTAGCTGCACCTTTAATAAGGTCGCGTTGTGCTTGCAGTTGTTCTTCCTTAGACAAACTCTGGATTCCGTCAAACAGTGCCTTAGCTGGTACTTCTACGCTTTGAGGTGGTGCTGGGTTTAGTTGGTCTTTCATATCCAGGTAACCGAACCAAAGTAGGGCTAGTTGAGTATCCACATCAAAGCGTTGAAAAGCTTCCAGAGCTGGTTTTATGCTTTCGTCAACTGTGTAGGTCATAAAAAACTCCAAGCAAGTTAAAGTTATTCTCAATTTCCTGAGTGACTAAGAAAATTTGCTCTTAGTAACTTTACACAAGTTAACTAATAAATAAAGATAGATAACCCTACTTAGGGTAGGAATAAAACTCACTACACAAGATAGATTACCGTTGTGGTAAATGGTTTAGTTGTTTCCCTGAATACAGTGAAGTATCACCAACTGAAAGCGACAAGGTGATTGCGTTTGATCCACCAAACCGCACTTTCTTAACTGGCTACAATGGCGAGAATGTCCAAAGTCCAGTCAGATATCAATTGGTAGTGAAATCTGTCAGAGCAAAAAGCTATAAAAGTTTACTTTAACCGCCCCTCCTCACACTGGACACACTGATTTGGGAGTAAAATAGAGAGAGCACTGATTTTTCCAGCATCATAGGGCTTGTGGCTGAGCACAGACAACTTGGAGGGATATACAAAATGATCAAGACAAGTTACGACTTTGACCAAGCTATTCTACCTGCAGGTTCTTCATTAAAGACTAATATTCTGCTGCGTTTTCGTGCTGACATAGCTGAATCTCCCCGACGTAACCTTAACCTTTCTCTTGTCATTGATCGCTCAGGTTCTATGGCAGGTGGTTCCTTGCATCATGCACTCAAAGCTGCTGAATCTGTGGTGGATCAACTTGAGCCAGACGACATTCTCTCAGTGGTTGTTTACGACGATGAAGTGGACAGTGTTGTGCCACCCCAGCCTGTGACTGACAAAGCCGCGCTGAAAAATTCCATACGCAAGGTGAGAGCCGGTGGTATTACCAACTTATCCGGCGGATGGCTCAAAGGCTGCGAACATGTGAAGAAGCAACTTGATCCGCAAAAAATCAACCGTGTTCTCCTGCTTACCGATGGTCACGCCAATATGGGCATTCAAGACCCTAAGGTACTCACAGCCACATCAGGGCAAAAAGCTGAGGAAGGCATCACTACAACTACCTTAGGTTTTGATCAGGGTTTCAATGAAGACCTCCTGATTGGTATGGCAAGGGCTGCCAACGGCAACTTCTACTTCATTCAGAGCATCGACGAAGCAACGGAAGTGTTTAGCATTGAGCTAGATTCTCTGAGGGCAGTAGTGGGACAGAACCTCAAGGTGACACTTGAGTTGGCTGATGGTGTCAGCCTCGTTGATACTTTAAGTCTTGCGAAAGTCAGCCAGAATGAGGCGGGTCTTGCTGTCATTACCCTGGGGGAACTTTATGAAGGTGAAGACAAACTTCTAGGGTTGAGTTTGCTGATATCCTCTGCTCAAATTGGCGAGTTACCTGTGATGAAGCTGCATTACAGCGCTGATGTTGTTCAAGACGACTTGATTCAAAGCGTGTCAGGCACAGCAGATATCATTGCCAAAGTTGGCACCGTTGAGGAAGCAGCTCTTGCCTCTACGAGCCGTATTATCCTTGAACTGAGCCGCCTCACCATTGCTAAGGCTAAAGAAACTGCCCTCGACCTAGCGGAACATGGCAGACATCAGGAAGCTGAGCAAATCCTCCGTGCGGTTGTGCAAGAGCTGCGGGATAAAGGATTGAATGAGAATTTTGAAATTGCTGAAGAGATAGATCAGCTGGAGTATTTCGCGGGTCGGATCGCCCAAAAAGCTCTAGGCAATGCGGGACGAAAAGAACTGCTGGATCAGACTTACCAGACGATGACGCGCAATCGCAGCGATTTGGTGGGTCGTGGTGTCACTGCTGGCGATGAAGTGTTCGCGATGCCAGTTGTGAATGAAGTCGGTTCTGGTGTTGAACTGTACTGCGTTCGTGAAGGGGGTAAGCTGCGAGTAAAAGTGATGTCCGAGGGTTATGATTCAACCAAAAACGTCCAGTTTCCCCGATCAATTCGTGCCGAAGGAGCACGCTATGTCGTTGAAAAACTAGAACTCTCAAGCGATAGCAGTTTCTACCGTGTAAACGGCAACATCACCCGTTTTGCTCAACCTGGTGAAGCAGATATCTTCGTTGCCCATAGGCAATCGAGGTCAGCTAGCACAGGCAAAGCTTCCAAAGGTCCTGCCAGTGCTGCCGACCTCCCCACAACTGACACTACGAAGGACGGCATTCTAGTTCAGTGTGTCAAAGATGGCAGCAAGCTACGTGCTAGAGTGGTTTCTGATGGATATGAACCGGATTGGAACATGCGTTTTCCCCGCTCCGTTCGCGAGGAAGGAATGCTTTACGTTGTTGATGAAATCAAAACAGCACCTGATGGCAAATCTTATATTGCGTGTGGTGAAATTAAGCGATTTGTTCAACCTACCATTACAAATTAGGGGTGTAAGGGTGTAAGGGTGTAGGGGTGTAAGTGGAATTGATTCACGGTTTTTCTTTTTCAGCAGGACTTACGCAAAAAAATGAAAAAAAACCGCATAGACGCAGAGCGGCTTCCCGCAGGGTAGGACGCAAAGAACACGAAGTTAAGAGGGTTTAAAAGAGTTTTTGCGTAAGTCCTATTTAGGATTTACGCTTTTCAACGTAATTCCGTCATTAATTACGAATTACGAATTTACGCCTCAATCAGAGGATGATAGTCATCTGGGTTGTCAAAGCCTGCAATCCAGGCAGCTGCTTGATGACAACTCCGCATATAAGGGGGAACGCGTAGGATATGAGTGTGTCCTGTGGATGGACAAGTGACTTTCAAGACCATAAGTGGTTCGTCATCCTCAAAAGGAATGTAGACAAGTTGACGTTCTCCACCAGCGTCTCTATCGCGATCGCGAATCAATCCTCCCACTTGCTGCAAAAATGTCTCGTATCCCAGACGCTCAATGAGCACGCGACGCAACTCAACATTTTCTACATTCAGGATATCTTGCCCCGTTATGGACTGCGATTCAAAGGCAATGCTATCACTCACCCGCACGCCTCGCCAATGCAAAACGAAACCATGCCCCGCAGGCAGACTGGTAATCCCACTTCCAGCCAACTCGATCCAATAAGTGACGTGGAGACCTTTGGGAAGGATCGTGAGGTTCACACAGTCTCTAATATCTAGACTTTCACAGGTGAGATTTTCAGGTAGATTGTAAAGAGCCGACGCCCCACTTAAATCCAGATGACCCAAAACGCGCATACCATCCCATGCGCGATGCTCAAGGATGAGTTTTCGACCACGTTCTGCAGATACAGGCTCGTGGCTTTCGCTTGGACGCTGCTTAACTGGTTTATTAGGCACACGTCCGTTCGACATCATCCTAAACATTAGTCGGTTACCTCTACGTAAGCATCAGGGCGGTATTCACGTTGTCTCCACACGCGGTAAAGTCCTTGAGGTAATTCAATCGCCCGATGTTCTTCATGAATCAATGTGGCACTTGGTTCTTTAACCTCTAGAAAAAGGTTACTACCATGCACCCACAACTGAACAGCATTAGATTGCTGAATGCGATGGCTGTGTCCTGTGACTTCACCATGAGCCAGAGTAGCACCTACACGCTTTTGAGCACCAACTGGTAAACTAGCAATTCGTCCGATCAGAACGTCGCCGTGTCTGTAGAGAATACCAGTTTGGTTAGCTTGGGAGTTTTTACGGTTATTCAACATGTATTAATCATACAATACCTTTGCCAAAAATAAAGCTCTTGGATTCGTAGACTGCTGTACTAGTTTGGCATCTACCCTGCGGGACATGATGTCAGCTATCTTTTCTATTATCTTTAGGACGTGAAAGACAGCTAGTTTTGGCGTGCATTATTTTCACCGACTTAACTCTTATTTCAAAATTTGATATGAAACAACTAGAAGCAGTCGTTGCCAATATTAACGACTTAAAAGATGGTGAAATGCAACAGGTGTGTGTCGGCGAGACAGAAGTTTTGCTGAGCCGATTGGATGGAAAGTTTTATGCCGTCGGCGCACATTGTAGTCATTATAAAGCACCACTGGCAGAGGGGGTGTTAAGTGGGCATCATGTTGTTTGCCCTTGGCACAATGCCTGTTTTGATGTGACAAATGGCGACCAAACAGAGCCTCCTGGCTTGGATTCTTTAGCGTGCTATACGGTACGCATTGAAGGTGAAAACGTCATTGTCAGCGTACCAGAGAAAACAACGGGGTTGCGATTGCCCTCAATGGCGCAATTCGACCCCAACGTTGATAAACGCACATTTGTTATTTTAGGAGCGGGGGCGGCTGGTTCTCATGCTGCAGAAGCTTTGCGAGTAGCTGGATATCAGGGGCGAATCGTCATGATTACTCAGGAAGACAAGCTGCCCTATGATCGCACCAAGCTTAGTAAAGACTACTTAATTGGTGAGACATCCTCTGAGGAAATGCCGTTGCGCTCGCCAGATTTCTACAAAGAACACAATATTGAAGTGCTGTTTAATAAGCGAGTTGAGCAGGTGACAACAGGTGCAATCGCTTTGAGTGATGGTGATTCGTTGACTTATGATGCCCTGTTGGTAGCAACAGGAGGAAAGCCAGTAAGTCTCGATATTCCAGGTGCAGACTTACAGAACATTTTCACATTACGTAGTTTTGATGATACCAATCGCGCTTTGGCACTCACCGAGCAAAAAAAACAGGTGGTGGTGATTGGTTCGAGTTTTATCGGTATGGAAGTGGCTGCGGGATTGACTCAGCGAGGCTCACAGGTAACCGTTGTTTCGCCCGATTCTGTACCTTTTGAAAAAATCTTGGGTGAGCAAATTGGCAAGCAATTTCAGCAGGTTCATCAGGAGAATGGCGTTTCCTTTAAGTTGGGTAGGAAAGCGGTTCGATTTGAAGGTAGTAGCAAGGTAGAAGCTGTAATATTAGATAATGGCGATCACTTAACAGCCGATATAGTCATTGTAGGAATTGGCGTACAGCCAGCAACAGAATTTCTTGGGGGTGTTAATTTGCATTCCAAAGATAAGAGTGTTGTTGTTGATGAATACTTGCGTGCGGCTGAGGGTATTTACGCAGCAGGCGATATAGCTCGTTATCCCGACTGGCGTACAGGAGAACCAATTCGCGTTGAACACTGGCGAGTTGCGGCAGAGCAAGGGCGGATTGCAGCTCATAACATGGCAGGAAAAGCAGTCAAATTTAAAGGACTTCCTATTTTCTGGACAATGCAATTCAAATTTCCCTTGCGCTACGTTGGACATGCTGAAAGTTGGGATGAGATGATTGTGGATGGCGATCTGCAAAAACAGGAATTTATTGCTTTCTATGTGAAAAATAATCAAGTATTGGCAGTTGCAACCAGCCATCGGGATACCGAAACAGCGGCTATCTTTGAACTGATGCGTTCCAACCAGATGCCAACACTCGATGAATTACGCAGCGGTGCAGTTGATTTCGTTCAGAGACAGCGTCAAGTTAACAGCAAGTCCTAGGCTGTCGGCAGACCATGCACGGCAGTGGCATCTCAATCTATTTAGGACTTACGCACACTCTACGAATTCTTGGCGCTCTTGGCGACGCCAGTCACCTACGGAGGGAAACCCTCCTGCAGCGCTGGCTCGTCTTGGCGGTTCGATAAATAAAGCTTTTTGGCTATTTTTGCCTAAGTCCTACTATTGATGGGGTTTTCCCGTATTTCTCTATAGAAGGCTTGACCCCTACTTTCTCAACCTAAAACGCACCGGCATTCTGTCGGATGGATAAATCAAAAGGTTCTGCTGTAACTGTTCTACAGATGAACGACCGTTAACTAACTCCCAGTCGAAGTAACGCAACAATAATGCCAGCATCACCGTTGCTTCCAGCATTGACAGATGCTCTCCCAAGCAACGATGATAACCTGAGCCAAAGTCTATCATTGGAAGTAAACTACTTTCCTTACTCTTGTCTAACCAACGCTCCGGCAAAAATTCTTCGCTCTGAGGATAGACTTCTGGATCTCGTCCAGCAGCAAGCATTGACCAGAATACTTTCGTACCACGAGGAATAAGCTTACCTTCAATAACAATGTCACGTTGAGCTTCCAATGAAGTCGAGCCGGAGGCAACTGAATAAAGGCGCAAAGTCTCCTTGATAATAGCGCGAACGTAAGCCAGTTCTTTTAGGGTTTCTGTATTAATGCCACCTCGACTTTGGCAAGCTTGGTCAACTACAGCCTGTGCATGCTGAAAAACCCTTTGATTTAAGGTCAACTCTGCTACTGCAAAGGATAAAGTATGAGCTGTAGTGTCAGTACCAGCTATTAACAATTCTATAGTTTCTGCTATGAGTGTTTCCCGATTGTATTTCGGTTCTTTGGCGGCTATTTTCACTAACATTGATTCTTGGAACAAAGGACTTACCTGTGGTAGCTCGGTTTTGTTTTGTTCTCTCATCTGTAAAGCTAAGTCTACTCTGGGAGTAATAAACTCCTCTAAAAATCGCCTTGCTGCCCAATAATCTCGTGAATTTTTAGTTGGCAAATATTTCATCCATCTCTTCTCGCCAGTAGCTACCCGTAGGAAGCGATAGCCTACAACAGACATTGCCTCGTATACCTTGAGAACTTCGAGGGGTGGTCCTTCATGACTGGTGCTCTTTTTATCTACAGGAATCCCCAGTACTAGACAGCAAATCACCCTCATCGTCAGTTCTACAAACAGAGGATCTACCTGAACTTCTTTTGGTGGAGCGGTTTCTTTAAGTGTGTCGATGACTTGTTCGCAAGCTTGGCTAATAATCTCAACATATTTGAACAGACTGCTAGAACTAAATTCGGGGTTCCAAGCCTTGCGTCGCCACTGCCACTCAGTCCCGTTTTGACCGAGAAGAATCGGCCCACTGATATCGTTCCAAGCTTTGCTCGCTCTCTGGGACCTAACTAGGCTCCCGTCTCTCATCCCATTTACAATAGTGTCTTCAATAACTTTTGGCTTACTCAAAACCAGAACTGGATTGCCAGTCCAGAAGACATACATTGGTCCTAGCTGCTGGCTCCAATCAAACAATAATTGGAAGTATTTCTTCTGTTTTACTGCTGCTAATATTTGAGGGACATTTCCTAACAGCCAGTGTCTGGGAGGAGAGGGAAGCGAGTCTAGAGATTTGTAAGTGTTCTTTTGTTTCCACCAGCGCCAGCCAAATATGACCGCTATGCTAGTAACACCTGAGACTGTAACTAAATATGGAAATGAGTCAGAAAAAGCAATCTGAGCAGCAATGTTTTGGAACATGAATCCGCCTTTGTCTAACAAAAACTTCAGACTATCCAGATACTAGCGTATTGTTTCGGTGATTCGTTAATGCGATTTTCATGCGAAAATCGACGTTTAGAAAACTCATGGTGCTTCAATATCCACTTACTGAAGAGATGCCCTCTTTGTTCGCGGCACTTTCGGCTGTTGGTAGTGAGCCGCGCTCATTTAATTGTGACGGAGCTTTTTGCTGGCAATGATTATTATTACTATTTATTGGTGATTTTATTCTTTGGAAGTCCGTAAATGAATCGTACTATTAGAGCGCTTGTCACTCTGTCCTGAATGAATGAACTTGTTTAAATCCTTTGAATCTAAGCTAATTTTCCAAAAGCCTTCAAGAGGAGGTGACGAAGATGGTTGAGTGTCGCCTACAAAATTATTATCAGGAATCAAGCCAATACTGAATGCCCTATTCAGAAAAATGTGTCCGAGTTTTCCAAAACCAGAAATATTGCTCGGGTCAGTTATAACCTTCTGCGACAACTGTATAGTAGTTTCGTATCCACCATCAAAGTAGATTGTCGCTCGATTCTGTTTAAAGCGTACCTGAACGTCGTAAACTCCACCAGTTGCACGGTAGTAAGCTTTGGCTGCTAGCTTTGTGCCATCAATATTTTTCCCCTGATACTCAACTGCCATAACAGGTGGCGTCAGCAAAAACAGGGTAGATAAGACTAGCCCTAAGACTTTCATGACTTTGAGTGTGCGTAACTATCGAGCTATATTCCTAGGATAACGCTGTACTAAGCCAAAAATACTATTTTTTCGGTAATACGCATTTTTTTGTATTTTTGTCAATTATGTGAACGGGAAATTCTAATGTCATCGCACAGATGACGATCTTCCTTTGTGACATTAGGGTTGGTCTTCAAATAATCATGTATCCATTCACACCCGCGCTTCAATACCATATCTAGATCCAATAGCTCCAAGTTCCACAGCAGCAAGGTTTTGTCATTACTAGCTGAAGCCAGCAGCTTACCGTCGGGACTCCAAGATATACTCCTAACCCCACTGCTATGCCCTGTGAGTCTCATCAATTCCTTACCCTCAAGGTTCCAGAGTTGGACAGTGCCGTTATCACTTGCTGAAGCCAGTAGTTTGCCGTCGGGGCTAAAACTGACGCTGTGAACCCCGTCACCTTCTACATGATGGATCCAGAGTTGCTTGCGGTTCTCGATACTCCAGAGTTTGATGGTGCTGTCCTTACCTCCCGAAACTAGGAGCTTGTCATCGGGACTCCAAGCGACGCTCCTGACTTCACCGCTATGCCCCCTAAGCGTCTGCACCTTGCGGTTTGTTAAGCTCCAGAGTTTGATGGTGCCATCGCGACTTCCCGAAGCCAACATCTTGCTGTCATGACTGAAGCTGACGCTCCAAATTTCATTGTCATGCCCTTTGAGTGTCCTGATTTCGTTACCGTCTTTGCTCCTAAGTTTGATGGTAGTGCCACTCGTCGAAGCTAACAGCTTACCATCGGGGCTAAAGCTGACACTTCTGACCGCATCATTCTCTTCGTGGTTCCATTCTTTGCCGTGGTTCACCAAGCTCCAGAGTTTGACACTATTGTCCTCACTTCCCGAAGCCAGCATCTTGCCGTCGGGACTCCAAGCGACACTATAAACCTTTCCGCTATGCCCTTGTTTAATCCCCGGCAATTCCTTACCCTCAAGATTCCAGAGTTTGACACTCTTGTCATCACTCCCCGAAGCCAGCATCTTGCCATTAGGGCTAAAGTTGACGCTCCTGACCACATCGTGATGCCCTGTAAGAGTTTTAAGTTCCTTGCCCTCAAAAGTCCAAAGTTTGATGGTTCCGTCAACAGTTCGCCAAGCCAGCATCTTGCCGTCGGGACTCCAAGCAGCGCTTTCGACCCAAGTACTATTTTTAATAGTCCTGAGGATATTGCCTTCAGGACTCCAGAGTATGACGGTTTTGTCAATACTCGCCGAAGTCAACATCTTGCCGTCGGGACTCCAAACTACGCTCCTAACAGAATCGCTATGCCCTTTGAGCGTCCTCAGTTTCTTGCCATCTACCGTTTTCCAGAGTATGACGGTTTTGTCAGAACTCCCCGAAGCCAGCATCTTGCCGTCGGGGCTGAAGCTGAGGCTCTCGACATCTCGATTATGCCCTTTAAGCGTTTTGAGTTCTTTGCCGTCATTCCAGAGTTTGATCATGCCGTCATAACTCCCCGAAGCTAGCATCTTGCCATCAGGACTGAAGCTGACGCTAAGAACCGCAGAGCTATGCCCTTTGAGCGTTCTCAGTTCCTTGCCGTCATTCCAAAGTTTGATGGTGCCGTCATCACTTCCGGAAGCTAGCATCTTACCATCAGGGCTGAAGTTAACGCTCCTGACTTGATCGCTATGCCCTTTGATCGTCCTCAGTTCCTTGCCGTCAAGGCTCCAGAGTTTGATGGTGCGATCGGCACTCCCCGATGCTAGCATCTTACCATCAGGGCTAAAACTGACGCTACCAACGGCACCCTTATGCCCGTTGATCGTCTTGAATTTCTTGCCGTCAAAACTCCAGAGTTTGATGCTGCCGTCATTATTCCCCGATGCTAGCAGTTTACCATCAGCGCTCCAAGCTATGCTCAGGAAATCACCGCTTTGCCCTTCCAAGCGGTTGCGCTCTCTCACCCAGTAAACTGCCTGCTGTAATGCAGTCAAAGCCTCAAACTTAGTATCAGGATCTACTCCAATTGCCCTTTTTAGTTTTTCCCCTGCTTTTATACCTTCTATCAATGCATCAAACTTTTGGTCTGAGGCAAAAAGTTCTTTTGAAGATGCAGTTAGGGTTTTAATCTGAGCCACTTGGTTCTGATACCACTGAAAACCAGCAAATCCCAACACGACGGCGAACCCTGTCGCCACCAAGCCAATTGTCTTGCGGCGGTTGTGGCGCTGGCGCTGGAGACTGCGTTGCACAAACTCAGTTTCTACCTTGTTGAACCAGTTGTCAGTTGAATCAAGTACCTGCTGCAAGAAATCGAGACGTGGATTACGATCCCAAAGAAAGCCTGCCTGTCGCTTTCTTTTCCAAAACTGCTCGAACCAATTACGCGGATTGGGAGTCCAATGAAACGTTGTTGGTTGGTTGCTGTTCCATTCCAGAGCAGCAGGTGTCAACCGCCGTTGTAGAATTATAGTCTCCGGCTGTTGTTGTTTCCAAACCAACAGCTTTTGCCATCCCCGTACTAAGGCATCATGGGCAGGCTCAACACAGCAGTTTCCCTCGCTATCTTCACCTTTGACTAGCAGCCGTGCGTCGGTAAATTGTCGAATCACCTCCTGCACGCGCTCATTTTTGGTTGGAGGATACTCCAGTTCAGACAAGAGTACTTTTCTACGAGCCAACTCACCGCCATCTACTGCCACCATCCGCAGCATCACCTGCTTAATAATAAGTGTATAAGCTTGATCGCGCTTTTGTAACTGCTCATATTCAAAGTCAGCTTTTTGGGTGAGGCTGCGCGTAACGCCACCCAGTTCTTCATAATCTGCTTGAGCGATCGCGCGATCGCTCCTTGTCCCCTTCCTAACACTTTGAATATACTTGAGGTAAAGCTCACTTAGGGTAAACGACAGCAACGGCAGCGTTCCCGGCATCAGCATGACCTCATCAATTAACTGGTCTACCAAAGTGGGTGGCTCAAAAAACATCACTCTGGCAGTAGCTGGTTCCACAATTGCTTGCCGCAATTCTTGCCGCTTCATCCCCGGTACGAGAAACCGAGCTGATGTCCAATACTGCTTTAAGGCAGTATCGCTTAATTGCGGTTCAAAGTCATTTCGCAGTGTTAGCACCAGGCGTAACTGCTCAGGACTTGCCCCGATTGCCTCTGCCAAGCCGCTCAGAAACTTCTCTCGCTCAGTGTTATTGCGGCATAGGGTGACTAATTCTTCACACTGGTCGATGACCAGCAGCAGCTTGGAGTTGGGATTAAGCTGACTCCAATTCGCCAATTTTGCCAGCACGCTTTTTACTCCGGGAATAGCCGCTTCTTTATCAACAACTGGCAAGTTTTCTTGAAGCAGCATTTTATTCAAAGCCCTCAAGGGGGACTCTCCGGGGCGGATAGGAGGGAGGATGCGCCACTGTTGCTGACTTTTCTTCAACTGAGGAATCAATCCGGCTTTGACCAAACTCGACTTACCCGCACCGGAAGCGCCTAGCACAACCGTTAATGAATGCGTCGTGACAAATTCTTGTAGCTTTTGGATCAAAGCAGTTCTACCAAAGAACTTATCGCTGTCTTCTTCTTCAAACGACGCTAATCCCTTGTACGGGTTAGTTTTTTCATTTAGTTTGGGGGCTGGTTTTAATTGATTGCGGTCAAAACCAGGAACGGGAAAAATGTACTCCCCTTTGTCATGCCTCTTAAGTACACAGATTTCGGGAGTCTGTTTGCTAGTAATGTTGTCGCGCAAATAGACGTAGAGTTCAGTTGCAGTGATCACACCATCCTTGGTATAATCTGCCTCTCCGCTGAATGCCTTAAAAAGAAGTTCTGCAAAGGGAGAGTGAGATTGATTCTCGCCCCGCTGCCCAAAACTATACAGGTAATCTGCGGCTTTCTCGTCATCGGCGGCCGAGGTAATCACCTGGTGAGCGCAACCAGCAATAAAGCGATCATAGCGTTCCTGATAGAGTTTGTGCGCTCGCACCACTTGTCTATTGCGTCCTGCCCACCGGAAAGTACCAGCAAAGCAGCAGTCAAGGATAATCAACATATGACGGCACGGCAGTTTGACTAAGGCATCGTGCAGTTGCTGCATAGGTAGCCAAGTCCTGTCATCTTGTTGCCCATCTTGAAGCACGAGGAAACCTGCTGGTCCATCGGCATTGTCTAGTCCATCTTGGGCGAAGCCGTGTCCGGCAAAGTAGAACAGGAATCGATCATTAGGTTCAACGTGGATTTTACTGCCATCGGGTAAAGTAAGGGTTTGCTCCTCAAAAGCTGTAAACAGACTGGTGAGTTTGTCCTTAGTTGCTTCTGTATCTAACAATCGTAGAACTTGGTATTGATACTTTTGCTCCAAGATCAGGGCAAGTTGCTTAGCATCATTGACAGCAGTTTTGAGTTCCGGGATGCCATTGACATAGTGATTGATACCGATAACAACTGCCAGACTGCGTTTAAACTCAGGCATAGTGGAATTTTCACATAGCGGCTTTCCTACGACGCATTGCTCTCAATGCTCTCAATCGTAAATAAACTTACAAACGTAGTCTTGCCTACAGCACGCTACGCGAACGACAAAAAAGTAAACGAGTTGTTATAGATAATGATTATATGATTCAAGTTTTAAACTCTTGTTTTCTTAAAAATACAATATATTGTTCTTATCCCTTGTGTCAACCTTAATTCAGATGCTCTTACCCTATCGCTGGTAAGACTTTTTTCCTTAGTAGGAAGGGGCGATTAAATTGGTGCTGATAACGTTACGAAAATCTTGCAATTACACTTATTTTTCTTAATCATTTGTCATTCATCTTTCTTAACTCAGTAGCCATCATATACTCCCGTACATAATGGCTACTTAATGACTATTTCAATTCATACTCAGGGTTATATTCAACTAACTCAATCTCATTTCCATCTGGATCGTTGACATAAATTCTGTGCTTTGTTTCAGGCGCTGTCATTGTGTAATATTCAATGTTCTCGGTATCGAGCAATTTTTTCATAGCTTCGCCGTCTTTAATCACAAAGCCAGTATGGTTTATGCCAATGTTTTCATAGGCTGTATGTACACGCTCTTGGCTATTTCGATCATTGAGAGCAAGATAAAATTGATTATCTCCAAAATGCATCCAGTTTCTACCTTCAAACACCCCCTCGGCGCGTACATACCAATCAGGAAATAGGATTTGATAAAACTTCTTGGTTGTTTCAAGATTTTTGCAAGAAACGTTGATATGTTCAAAACGAATAAGATTCATATTTTTCTCCTTTGCGCCGAACCCCAGCGTGATTCCTTGCGATACGCACAGCGATAAGCCTCTGGCTTATCGCCTTCCGCGCAGTTCTCTGTGAAAGCATTGCCGTGTCAGATTGATTGGCAGTCAAATCCCCAAGGCACTAAGAACTATCGCAAGTCTTGCACCTAAGCTGGCAACTGCACCGATAACAAGGCTTTGCATACTTGGTGGGGTTCTTTACTTTATCTCTGTTATTTAATCATACTCGTTATGAGTTTGAATTACCACTATTCGCAAAAAATTCTTGGTGTTTTGTCTACTGCAATGATCCAAGGAGTGTTGAATTACTGTGCGCCTATGTAGTACTTTTGTATTGTTTTGAGATTTGGCTCAAAGTCAAAAAGCACTACTTCATCAGATGCATATCAATTTAGAAAATACTTTACAAGCACAACTCAACCAATCCCTTCACTTCACAAGCTGCATGGGTGTGAATGTCGCCATCAATGATGAGAAACATGGAGTCTGGTTGGGAAGCAGTGGTTTCTCAGATCTTGATGCCAACAAACCTCTTGATGTCAATCGCTCATTTTATATTTACAGCATTACCAAAACCTTTGTTTCCGTTTGCTTATTGCGTTTAGCTCAGGATAGGTTGTTAAATTTAGATGATCCACTGACAAAATGGTTACCCCGAATGCCATTTGATGATACTGTCACCTTGCGTCGGTTGTTAAATCACACCAGTGGAGTACCGAGTTACACCAGCTTAAAAGATTATTTGCCTGCTGTTTGTGAGAATCCTTCCGTTCCTTGGACACATAATAAAGTTGCTAAATTAACCTGTACAGGAAAACTCGATTTTAAACCGGGAGAAAAATGGAGTTATTCAAACACAGGGTATATGTTGCTGTATGAAGTGATTGAAGCTGCTACCAGTAAGAGTTTTGCCCAAGCGTTAGAAGACAACGTGTTTTCAGTATTGGATTTACAAAATACTTATGTTGCTCATGATGTTGACACAAAAGGTGTTTTGACACCTGGTTATTGTCGATATTTAAATTCAGAACGAATCATGGAGAATGTGATTCCTCGTTATCATCCAGATTGGTGTGCAACAGGACTCATTGCTTCTACGCCTGAAGAAGTTGTGAAATTTTTTGACGGTCTTTTCTCTGGTAAACTATTGGTTTCCAAACAATTAGAGCAGATGCTCACCCTTGTACCCACTGGTACCCGCGAGCCTTGGTATAAAAAACCTTGCTATGGTTTAGGAATAATGGCAGATCCTGAATCCAAGTATGGTGAGAAGTATGGTCATGGTGGAGATGGTCCAGGCTATAATTTGTGGGCAATGCATATACCGAATTTTCACGGGCGCAAACTGACGTTAGCAGTTTTTTGTAATACTTCTCTCATCGCTCATCCTTATGCAATGGTCAATGATTTATTGCGTGTTCTTGAAGCTGCATAGCAAAAGATTGGAGGAAATACCCTCCACTCTACCTTTTGCATATACAGTTGTACCAAATTTAGATTCTTAACTTTCCTTCATTTTAATTTCGCCGATTCACCAGGGTAGCGCTAGCCTGATCAACTGGCATAAGGACAACTTCGTTGATATTTACATGGCTTGGTCGCGTAACGCAGAAAAAGACGACATCAGCAACATCATCTGGAGTCAGAGGCTTGACTCCTTGGTAAACTTTGTTGGCGCGATCGCTATCGCCATGAAAACGTACATCGCTAAATTCTGTTTCCACCATACCAGGGTCAACAGAACTGACGCGGATAGGGGTTCCTAACAGGTCTTGTTTCAAACCTTCGGAAATAGCTCTGACAGCGGCTTTGGTGCCACAATAGACGTTACCACTGGGATATGTCTGATGTCCGGCTATGGAACCAATATTGACGACATGACCGCGATCGCGTTTCACCATTCCAGGCACAACATAGCGCGTCAGGTACAGCAAACCCTTGATATTGGTATCAATCATTTCTTCCCAGTCTTGGAAGTCGCCTTCGTGGAGTTTGTCTAAACCGCGACTCAGACCAGCGTTGTTGATTAAGATGTCTATTTCAGACCAGGAGGGGGGTAGGGTTGAGATAGCAGATTCTACAGCAGTGCGATCGCGCACATCCAGTTGTACCAAATGAATGTCAGTTGTAAAGTTTTTGCTGACTTCATCTGCTAACTCCTGCAACCGCTCCAACCGTCGTGCGGCTAAAATAAGTTTTGCACCTGCATTTGCGAATACTTTGGCACAAGCAGCACCGATACCACTGCTTGCACCAGTGATCAAAACAATTTGATTTTGAATAGAAAGCATTTTAGTCATTAGTCATTAGTCATTAGTCATTAGTCATTAGTCATTAGTAAATGACCAATGACTAAATAATTAGATAATTAGTTTTTGACAACCTGTATGCGCTGAGTGATCATCACCATACCGTCTCCGCGCATGATCACAGCAGAAACCCATTGACTACCAGGGACAGATGGTGCGCGTCCAACTTTAAAAATTCCACCAGATGAGAGTAATTCTAAATCCACAGGTGTGGCAGTCAGCAATTTCTCTGGTTTAATAGGTTCTTCCAACGCTGTTCCTAATAGATACTCATCACCAAGAGGTTCTTGGACAATCGCGTCAACATTAAACTGCTGACCAACTTTTACCTGCTGTGGTAATTTGAAATCTACTTTAGGTGGCTTGGCACCGGAAGTCAATTGAGTGCGTTCAGCCAAAATGTCTTGGCGGGTAATTTTGCCTCCTGCAATCTGCTGGCGGGACCTAATTGTCGCATTGAATGCCGCGTTTTCACTCCTGGTAGAGGGAACACCAGTTATATTAGTCACTGTTTCGGCGACAAAACCATTACCTTGAGATTTCCAAGATTCTACCTGGGTAGTATATTTCAATTGGGGGTATCGCTGCCAAAATGCAGCTAAAGCTTTCTCCATATTCTGACGAGTTAAGCCATCTCCATTAACGAAGTTGGGACTGTAGAACTGCATGACGCCTTTGATATTCTTCTGACTTGCGGCTGCATCAATTTGCGCCAATAAGTTTTTGACTTGAGAGGGTGCATTTTGAGAGGCGCTACTGGGTTGGGGAGCCAGTACTGCAGGAGGATCTCCCGACCTAGGGCTCTGGCGTCCGGGTTGCCCGGCTTGTACCAACTGCTGTGGTGTAGTGGCTTGAGCAGTTTTCCAACTTGTGAATAAACTTAGTGTAAGCAAAGAAAAAACTAGTAAGCGAGTAGGTTGCAGCATTGTTTGACGTTTGTGTAAAAAGGAAGCAAAATTTGGCATGAGTTAAGTAGTAAAAAAGTAAATGGCAACTTGACGACTAAGGAAGTGGAAATTGTTTTATTGTAGGTTAAGCTAAGCGCTAACAGGGTGGAGGGTGATGGTAGAAACTCCTATACGGTTACTAATAGCTGCTAGTGGAACGGGCGGACATGTGTTTCCGGCGATCGCACTAGCTGAGCACTTGAGGGATTATCAAATCGAATGGCTTGGTGTCCACAATCGATTAGAAACTCAGCTTGTTCCCAAACAGTATCGATTGAATACTATTGGAGTTGAAGGTTTTCAGCAAGGTTTTGGAATTTCTTCACTTCGCGTTTTGGGAAAACTGATTGGTTCAATTTTAGAGGTCAGGGAACTTTTACGACAAGGAAACTTTCAGGGAGTGTTCACCACAGGTGGTTACATTGCTGGACCGGCTGTTATTGCAGCGCGTTCTTTGGGTTTACCTGTCATTCTCCACGAATCCAACGCCTTACCAGGTAAAGTAACTCGCTTTTTAGGACCTTGGTGTAGTGCTGTGGCGGTGGGTTTTGAAGTCGCTTCTGAGCACTTGCCTCGCGTCAAAACAATTTACACTAGTACTCCGGTGCGTTCTCAATTTTTGTCAGAAGAAATTGAAGCATCCTTGGATCTCCCGATTCCTAAAGACGTTCCTGTGATCGTTGTCTTTGGTGGTAGCCAGGGAGCAGTTGCGATCAATAAGCTGGTGCGACAGTCTGCCAATGCTTGGTTTGATGCTGGTGCTTGGGTTGTGCATTTGACAGGCGATAATGATCCTGAGGCTGACACTTTGAAACATGCTCAGTATATTTCATTACCATTCTATAATAACATGGCTGCGTTGCTACAACGGGCAAATTTAGCAATTACTCGTTCTGGAGCAGGTAGTTTAACGGAGATGGCGGTGTGCGGAACACCAGCAATTTTGATTCCGTACCCATTTGCAGCAGAAGACCATCAAACTTACAATGCAAAAGTTTTTACCTCAGTTGGTGCGGCGAGTCTGTTTAAGCAATCAGAATTGACGGCTGAGGTTTTGCAAAGTCAGGTTTTGAACTTGTTGCAGCATCCGGAAGAACTGCGAAAGATGAGGGAAAAGGCGTTGGCGATCGCAGTTCCTGATAGTGCAGAAAAATTAGCAAAGTTAGTGCGTGAGGTGGTGGAAATGTAGGCAAAACCTCATAGATGCCAAAAACCCAACAGACCAATTCTTAACTTGGGATGAACTATGTAGAAACAATCAATCATCAACTAAAACCCGCATCTTCCCGTAGTCCACTGGTGGTGGATCTATTTGCTGGTTGCGGTGGATTATCTGTTGGGTTTGAAGCACAGGGATTTGCTACTCACGGGTTTGAAAAGAATGCTGATTCCTGTGCTACCTATAGAAAAAATTTAAAGGGAAACTGTACTCAAATTCTTCTCACACCTGAGACAGAATTACCATTAGCTAAAGTATTAATAGGTGGACCACCTTGTCAGCCTTTCAGTGTGGGAGGAAAACAAAAAGGTTTACAAGATTCACGAGACGGATTTCCAATTTTTATTAGTGCAGTCAAAAGGCTTTGTCCCGAAATTTGGTTGTTTGAAAATGTTCGCGGACTTCTTTATAAAAACAAGTGGTACTTAGACGAAATCGTTCAAACATTCCAAGATTTAGGCTTTATAGTAGAATGGAGATTATTAAATGCCGTTGACTTTGGTGTTCCTCAAAATCGAGAACGTCTTATAGTAGTAGGACACAAAGGCAACTTCAAATTTCCGAAACTATTCGAGAAGAAAATTAGTGCAGGCGAAGCTTTAGGAGAACTTGCTTTCTTGGCTCCAGAAGAATCGAAATTTTTGACACCTAGCATGGATGAATATGTCGCAAAATATGAAAAAGCATCGTTTTGCAAACGTCCCCGCGACCTTCATTTAGATAAACCAGCAAGAACTTTGACCTGTAGAAACTTAGCTGCTGCAACAGGTGATATGCACAGAATTAAACTACCATGTGGTAGGCGGCGACGTTTGTTTATAACAGAAGCTGCCAGATTACAAAGCTTTCCAGATTGGTTTGAATTTGTAGGAACACAAACAAGTTGTTTTAATCAACTCGGTAATGCAGTACCACCATTGTTTGCATTTCATCTAGCTGGAAGTGTTAGAGATTATTTGCAATCTGATTGCAGATTGTCTCCAAGCGAGATAGAACAACGTCAATCAGTGATACCTATATAGTTATCGCTACCATTATAATACCAATTATATAGAAATCCTGTTTTAATTTTGAATAAATTCCCTACCTTCCAAGGGTGGCAAAATCAAAGGTAGTGTGTCGAATCAACCATTCAAACATCAACTTTAAATGGGAGAATGAATCAATGCACAGAAACGTCAAACCCGTGTTTGAGCCTGTAATCAAATATTTATAGCTGTTGAACTCACATTAATATAAGTAAGTCGGTGAGAAAAATTCCATGTATATGAAGAAATGTAAATTGTCTGTAGGGTGTGTTATGCCGTAGGCTAACGCACCCTGAATTCTTGGCGGTGCGTTGCGCTGCGCGACAACACACCCTACATTTAAATTTCTTAACATAGCTTGAAATATTAGCGCCGACTTACTTATGTAGGGGTTAGTTGGAAAAGTTTTGACCTTTAACCTGCTACATTTAGCGTGCCTTTAATTTTTTGTAACACAACCATCAGATAAGGTTTTATGAATACATCAATCAATGAAACACGAGTGATTCTAATTGGCGGCTCCTCTCATGTAGGCAAATCGACCCTTGGCCGATCTTTTGCGGCGCAGCTAGATTGGAGTTATCGTTCTACGGATAAACTCGCTCGCCATCCGGGACGTCCTTGGGTGGGTGCAAATGGAAAAGCTATTCCAGAGCATGTAGCAGAACATTATAGAACTCGGTCTATCGAGGCTCTTTTTTTAGATGTATTGTCACATTATGAGAAAAATGTGTTACCGCAGGTCGAGTCTATTGTTCATTCTCATGCGTTTGATTTATCAACGGAATGCCTTATACTTGAAGGCTCTGCGTTATGGCCAGAATTTGTAGCAAATTTAGTTTGCAAAAATGCTGTTAAAGCGATTTGGCTTACGGCTAGCGACCAACTCTTGGGAAACCGAATCAAGCGTGAAAGTAATTTTTCTAATGTAGGTGAAGATGAAAAGCACCTAATTCAAAAGTTTTTAGACCGTACCCTATTCTACAATAAACGCATGAGGGAGACGGTTGAACGTCTTGGATTTATATGTATTGATGTAGAATCTGTGTCAATGGCAGAGGCAAACTTGTGTCTTTAATGTTTAGTAGCTCACAAAGTTTTTCCACAAGTGTGATCGCAAACCTGTTGCAGTTCTAGCTCTTTGGTGCAATGGGGAGTTGGGTGTATTTGTGTTCGCACCAGCCCCTATAGTTAAAGAAATATTTATAAATTAACTGTCAAACAAATGTCTGAACAAAAGCCGCTCAGTCCTTGGAAATACAAACCGTGGTGGTGTCAACCTTGGTCTATTCTTCTCACAGGTGTGACGCTGATGGGTGGTAGCTGGGTCATATTTAAGATAGTCTGGTTGACTATTCTTGTTTCCGTGCCTGTACTGACATGGATGGGTTTCTTTTTGATAATTTGGCCTCAGCTTATGATCCGTAGTGGGGTTTTGGAGTCGTATGAGGATCAGGCTTGAATATCAAGCCGCCTACGGTAGGTTTGTGGGTGTAGCCACAGGCGATAACCCTGTGGCTATTTGCAAGTACTCTAATTCACAACTTGAGCGCCATGACTGCGGGGATCATCTTGAGTATTTGTTGGCGCGACTGGTGCATTGAATTGCGAAACTCTGCCGTTTGCTTGAGCATAAGGCAAAGGCGAAGCAGCAACCAACGCTTCTAGGTTACTGGATAAAATAGTACGGGGTTGATCACCAATGGCTTGTGCGATCGCCTCGCCTTTTTGATCTAGATACACAAAATGAGGAATACCATCCACCCGATATTTCAACATCTCTGGCAGCCACTTGGTATTATCCACATTCAGCATGACAAAATTTACCTTGCCAGCATACTGCTGTTCTAGTTTCCCGATATCTGGTGCCATTTTTTGGCAAACAGTACACCAATCAGCATAAAACTCTACAAACGATGGCTTACCATTGGTTAAAGCAACATCAAAAGGTGTAGACTGCTTATCTAGCTGAGACAAAGTTGCAGAGGTTGTCTCAGTTCTCAGCCCCAAAATTAAGGCAACGCTGAGGGCGATCGCCACGATTGCGATTAAGAAATTCCTCAAGCGCGTCCCAAACTTGGATTCTGATGTTTCTTTTGAATGAACAGGTGAATCGTTACTCATAATAGATTTTTATTAAAACTTATTAAGTACTATAGCAATCCTATCTGATAGGGAACGCTTAAGAGTGAACAGTGAACAGTGAACAGTGAACAAGGGGTGGACGAGTCCGTTTCCTGCCTGATAACTGGTAACTGATAACTGATAACTGGTAAAATATGCTTGGGAAACCCCCGATATGAAACTGTGAAAAAACGAGTCACACTGACTTTCCCCAAACGTGTCGTCCAAATGCCAGTCACTTATCGATTGGCAAGAGATTTCAACGTTGCTGCAAATATTATTCGCGCTCAGGTTGCACCAAATCAAATCGGTAAACTGGTGGTGGAACTCTCGGGAGATATTGATGAGTTGGATGCAGCGATTGAGTGGATGCGATCGCAAAACATCACTGTCTCTCAAGCTTTAGGAGAAATCACCATTGATGAAGATTCCTGCGTCCACTGTGGCTTGTGTACAGGAGTTTGCCCAACACAAGCTCTCAATCTTGATCCCGAAAGTTATAAACTGACGTTTACGCGATCGCGCTGCATTGTCTGCGAACAATGTATTCCCACTTGTCCGGTGCAGGCAATTTCGACCAATCTGTGAAGAACACACAGGACAGAGAACGTTTTTCCCAGTCTAATTAGCATTCACCAGCCGCACCTAAGCAAAGATAGCTTTGCCATCAAAGCGCAATAAAGCTGATCTGACACTCGGTGCTAGGGATTTGAAGATTTCAGCCGTGTTACGGGGAATTGGGACTTTGGAGAACATGATTATAGCAAATAGATTGCCTGAAGGCAACAAACCACCAAAACCCAATACAGATTTGATGCCAAAGGGAATTACAAATGATTCTTGGGCAGGAATATAGGGGCTGCCTAGTGCTACAGGCACATGAAAGACGTTAAGCTTTTTCTCCTCAGACCCTACCATAAGTTGGCGAGAAGATCCGATGACCATACTCACATCTAAGCCGAACTGTTTGAGTAGTTGCGAAATCATGGGAAACTGTGCAACCACATCTTCACTGACTAAAGGGATAACTTTATGTCCGAGGGAAGTGTGTCTTGAGTTCCATTCTGGTTTGTCGCCAATTGTTGCCAGCATAGTCAAGCACTTCATGCTCAAATATGGAATATAGCCCAACTGACTACAGACGGACTGCCTCAATTCTGCATCAAGATCTTCATAAGAATGTGTCTTAAAACACCGAATGAGAGCGCAGGCTGGAGCACCAGTTTCCTCATCAATTAGAGACTCGTAGAAATACTGAACAATTCTGTTACTGGCAGACTCCATACTTTCTACCCCTAAACCGAGTTGGCACAGATCTAACCCACATTCAACCATGTCCGTAAATGTGAAGTTCGTGAGATTACGCATCTAAACTATCTCCCTAAGCAAGAAAATTAACCTTGCTTTAGCATAGTTATAAATTTTTCCGTCCACCTACTTAGCACTAGATACATCAGTAAAAATGATACGCTGTAAGACAGCCGATAAATCCAGTTGTGTAAGAGGAGAAGTTGGGCAATTCCTCAAAGCCAGCAGGATGGATACATCAAATGACCAACAAAGGGGTGTAGGGGTATGGGGGTGTAAGGGTGTAGGGGAGCCACTGCCCTTCGGGTTCGCAGTCGCCTACGGAGGGAGACCCTCCTGCAGCGCTGTCTCACCGTGGGCGGGTTTCCCGACAGCCCGGCATGTGGCGTGGGGAAGAGAGGGTTTTCCTTGTGGTACACCCCTGCCCCGGAGCAAAACTGGGTAAGGCTCCCACCAATTACTCCCCCTACACCCTTATACCCTTACCCACGCCAGATACCTAGGTCGGGAAACCCTCCTTCAGTACTGGCTCCCCTACACCCCTAGTTTTTGACGATAGTTTATGACATTTGTATTAAGTGATAAAAATATTTTCAACTACTTAGTTGAGCATAGACTCTGTACTCAGTTAGAGTCAGATCTGTATCAAGTTGAACCGATAAGAGCAAAAAACTTTAACTTATTACTGACTTTGCCAGAAAGTCGGAAACTACTGATTAAGCAAGAACGACACAATAAAGAAGGCAAAACACTGGGCGAGTTTTTGAGTGAATGGCGAATTCAAGAGTTTTTACAAAAATTTCCAGAACTTAGCTACCTTCGAGCTTGGATGCCAGAGGCGCTTCATTTTGAGGCGGAATATTCCATTATTGTTTTCAGCTACTTGGATGAGTATCGGGATTTAGCAGATTTCTACGACAAGGAGAATGTTTTCCCAACTGAAATTGGCGAGGCGATCGCCACCATTCTCGCCACCATCCATCGAGCCACTTTCAACCGCCAAGAGTATCAGGAATTCTTCTCGGCAAAACCTACTAATAATCTCAGCCCTGCTCATGTGCCTAACTGGGTTCGTAGTATAGAACGGATAGGACCAGAAATTTTTGGTATAGTTCCTGCAGATGGGCTGAAATTCTTTAAGCTTTATCAGCGATACTCAAGCTTAGGGCAAGCAATGAGAGAACTTGCCGATGTTTTCCAACCCTGTTGCCTGACTCACAATGATCTCAAACTCAACAACATTCTCTTACACAATAATTGGGAGCAAGAATGGGAGCAAGAAAGTCCCAACATTATACGGCTGATTGATTGGGAGCGCTCTTGTTGGGGAGATCCTGCCTTTGATTTGGGAACGCTGATTGCCAGCTACCTGCAAATCTGGCTGAGTAGCTTAGTCATCAGTAAGTCTTTGACTATCGAAGAATCTCTGCGTCTGGCTATGACACCCCTAGAACAGCTTCAACCTTCCATTGCTGCTCTGACTAGCGCTTATTTCGATAACTTCCCGGAGATTTTAGAGCATCGTCCCAATTTCTTAATGCAAGTCGTGCAATTTGCTGGTTTGGCATTAATTCAACAGATTCAAGCAATGATTCAGTACGAAAAATCCTTTGGCAATAAAGGGATTTGTATGCTTCAGGTTGCCAAGAGTTTGTTATGTCGTCCGGAACAATCCTTGGCGACTGTTTTCGGAACTGCCTCTAAACTTCTCGTTCCCTGGCTCAGCCAGGGAATGCGCTACTAGGAGGCTCTGCCTCCGGTACTTAGGTTGAGGCACAGCCTCTTAGCTGACATTTCCAGCCTGAGGCTGGAAACGAGATTATTGCCAGTTACCAATTAAAATATAGGGTGCCCAAAAATAGGGATGTCTGTAATTTTTCAGGAGATTTACTTGAGCCTGACGCAAAGCTTCTGCTTTAGGCATTTTTTTATTAACCAAATTGTCGTAAAACTCAGTCATTAGCGTCGCAGTCGTGTCATCGGCGACACTCCAAAGAGTTGCCAATGTACTACGCGCTCCTGATTGTATAGCAACTCCTGCTATTCCTAAAGTAGCTCGGTTATCTCCTTTAGCTGTTTGACAAGCACTCAAAACAAGGAGATCAACTGCTTCTTGTTGGTTTGTCTCCCTCGTTCTCAGTACAGATTTTAACTCATTAACATTGACTTCACCATTCCAAGTCAGAATAAATGTATTGTCTGCCTGCGAACTAAATTGACCATGAGTTGCTAGGTGTACTACAGGTGCATTAGAAGACTTAACCGCATCTGTGAGCGCGATTCTAGTAAATTTACTGTTAAGTAGCTCTTGTCGAGCAGGAATTTTTACTTCACTTGCGATTTGACTCACTTCTTTTGTGACATAGGGTAAATCATTAAATCTTCCCGGATATTTTTGTTCAAACTCTTTAGGTAATTCGCTCAATCCAGCAACGACTACTCGTCTTTTTAATCTTTCTGCAGTCAGAGGAGTGATGGTTGGTAATAACTGCAAACCTGGTGTTAGAGCAAGATTGTATTCTTTTTCAATCAGAAATTGTTTTCCATCATAAAGTGCTGCCATTGGAATATTTCTTAATGCTCCATCTAAAACAAACACAATATTTGTGTCTTTTTTTAAATTAGAGTCTAAAGTTTTTTGAACTAACCAGTTATATAAATTCCGTAAATCGGGTAAAAATTCTCCACTGTTGCGATTTAACAGTTTTTGGCTGAGTTCTTCAATGGTTTGTTCCATTTTATCTGAGGTAATAAAATTACCAGATTCATCTTTGGGAAAATCAAATGTATAACGGCGCTTGACTCCATTAGGAAGAGAGGTGATAACTGCCAAGCGGTCAGGTAATATTAAGGGATAAATAAAAACTGTGTTGTTTTTCTTATCAATCTCGCTAAGCTGAACAGTTTTAGCATCTACACAAGCTCTGCGGAAAAAGTTATCCAGTTCTGCTACTTGTAGTGAGTCAATCACTTCTGTAGCTATCTTAATATTTTCTTCACTAGAGTTTCCTTCTAAAAGAAAACTCACATATTCTCGATATACAGGTTCTACTTCATCTCGAAAAGAAAATTGCACATCACGGTTAACTACAGCTAAATCATTCCGCAGGGACTTGAGGTAATTGATTGCTTGTTTGTAAGAAGCTTTAGCTTCTTCATTATTACCTCTTGCTTTAAGGATACGACCTAATTGCCATCGCCAACGATAGGCAATATCAGAGGCAAAAATTCTTTCGGCAAGTTTCATAGCTTGCTCTGTGAGATTTTGAGCTTCAGACCATTGTTGGGTTTGCTCGTACAAGTTGCCGAGAGTACCTAAGGCGTAGGAATAGGTACGATTATCTTGTAATTGTTGAGCTTGGTTAGCACTAACTTTAACTATTTCAGCAATTTCTCGCCAAGAAATGTTACTAGTGTTGTTCTTTTGTTTTAGTTTAATCAGACTCTGGGCAAAGTTAATGCGAGCGTTAATACTGCTACGACTGGGTGGGATAGTAGCAATTTGAGACTGAATTTGAGGCAACAATCTCTGGGAGATATCTGATAAATTATTTTGTCTTTCTTGTGATATTGTTTTTTCTTGTTCTGACAAATCTTTTTTCTCTTGCTCTGATAATATGTTTTTATCTGCTGCTGCTAATTGAAATTGTATTTTGCGCTGTTGGTCTAATAATTTGTCTACTCTTATACGTAAAAACCGTAGTTCATTGAGTTGTGATTCTAGTTGAGTCAGGGGTTTTTCCGAAGTGGTTGCTGCTTGACGATAATAATTTAAAGACTTTTGAATATATCCCTTATTTTTCTCTTCTTCGGTTTCATTATTGGCTAAAGCTTGGGCTGTGTTGCCTAAACTTAGCTGAATTTCTGCAACCTTTTGTTTTGATTGCTGTTTTTGAGCGATGATTAAACTTTTGAGCAAAACTTGCTGTGACTTGCCTAAATTTCCCACCACTCGCAAAGTGTTACCGAGATTAAGCAATCGAGTTGCTTTAATAACGGAGTCAGATTGCTTGTTTGTGCTTTGTTCTACAGCATCTAGAGTATTATTAGCACGACGGTAAAATCCTAATGCCTGGAGTGCCTGAGCTTGGTTAATCTGGCTACCAGTGGTACCCGCTTCATCGCCAATTTGCTTATAAATTACCGTCGCTTCTTCCCAGCTTTTCAGTGCTTGGTCTGGTTTGCCTTGTGCTAATTGCAACTGACCTATCGTGTTTAAAGCTTGAGCGCGGATAGATAAATACTCTTTGGAACCATTTTTGTTGTGTAATAGTGCCAAGCTGTTGTCAATGGCTTTTTCAGCATTAGCTAATTCTCCTAACTGTTGTTGAGCCAAAGAAAGATAGCTTAATGCTAAAGCTTGGTTCAGCCCATCTTCAACTGCTTGAAATGCCTGAGATGCCTGTGTGAAAACCTTGACAGAATCAGCAAATTTTTCTGCTTGATAAAGTTGCAAACCTTGTTGCAAGAGTTCTTTGGTATCAGTAGATCGCACAACTGCTGCTACAGTCATTTGGGAAACTGGTTGAGCAGCCAAGGGAACGGGAGTCATGATTTGAGATAATGTAGCTAAAGTCAGAATGACAGACATAATTCCTCACTTAAAAAGGTTGGGTATAAATAATAGAGAAATAGAGTCCGTTCTCTTGCCAAGAATCTTTTTCACCAGACGAGACAGAGATAAGAGGGATACCCCAATCAAAGCGGGCAGTTAGGCGATCGCTTTGCCATAACAGCCCCAATCCTGTTGATACAAGAGTCTGATCCTCAAGGGCTGTTCTACCAGCGCTAGAAGTATTCCAGGCAGTGCCAAAATCAATAAATGGGGTAATCTTAAGTACGCCCGGAATCTGCGGTATGCGTAAAATTGGATACTGTAACTCCACAGAACCCAAAAAACCATTGTCGGTTAAAAGCAAATCCTGACGATAACCCCGTACAGTAGCTTGTCCACCGACACCAATTTGTTCTGAAGGTAGTAAGGCTCTGTCTGCTAATTGAAGATTTCCACGTACAAGCAAGAAGGTTTCTGGTGCTAAAACTCTTACCCACTGTGCTTGTCCGCGCCAAGCGAAAAATTCACTATCTGGATCTTTCGCGTTAGTCGTGGCATCAAAGACATTGACACCGATACTAAATTGCGATCGCGCTGAAATAACTTGTCTGTCACTGCGCTGTGTCCAGTCTTGAAAAAACCGGACTGCGGATACTTTAGTTTTGCCATCTTCATCCGCACCTGGTGAAGGATAACCAATTCGCGTTCCAACCAACGCTTCTAAATAACCAATATCACTAGAGCGATGATTGGCGGTGATTCCCAATGCAAGTTCCTGAGTTGGGGTTTGCAGTATGGGCTGACGAAAAGTTATTCCATACTCTTGGGAATTTCCATCAATATCTAAAATATCAAAAGGTTTTTCAATAACCTTTGTGGATGAAGTGCTGTAGTTTAACTGCAAAGTGCCATTGCGGGGATTCACTGGCAAAGTATAGCTAAAATCCCAAGTGTCACTGCCATCGGTATTAGCATAAGAAATGCTTAAACCATCTCCCAGTCCCAGTAAATTCGCTTCGTTAAGTTGGACTTGGCGCTGAAAGCTGCCAATGGTGGGTGTGCGATTGTTGTCTAGTATAGCTCGGACAGAACGGGTTTGTGCCTCTGTAACCCTCACCTCTAAGATACTAGTGCCTGGACGCGAGCCTGCTCCCAACTCCGCAGAGAGATTTTTAATGAGTGGATTGAGTTGTAGCAGTTGCAGTGCTTGCACTAATTTCTTTTGATTTAAAGGTTTGCCTGTAGCAATTGCTAGGCGACTACGCACATAGTTAGGATTAAGCCGCCTTGTACCCCGGACTTGGATAGTTTCTAACTTACCTTCAACCACCATGATTTTGACTATACTGCCCTCTACTTTGAAAGTTTGATTCCCTGCTATAAAAGCGCCAGAGGAAACATAGCCTGCATCAAGGTAGAGTTGAGTAATGGCATTAGCAGCCTGTAGCAGTTCGGTAAAGGTGATAAGTTTGTTGGTGAAATCTTTGGTAACTTCCGCAAATTTCTTTTCATCAAAGACGGTACTACCTTCTACCACAAAACGTTCAACCTTAATTTTTTCTGAAAATTCGCTGGGAACAACTTCTGGAGTCGTAGGCGTAGGAGTCGTAGCGGGAGGAGACGGTAATAAATCTTCTGGGCGTGGGAGTTTTTCTGGTGTTGGGATTGTGGGTGTAGGTGGTACTCCTCGTTGGATATCTGATCCTGGCGGGTTTACCTGTGCTTGTACTTTTAGCGACGCAGTAAAAAATAAGTTGACTAGTGTAGATGTCAGAATAAACAAACTTAATCTGATATGATAACGATTTATACTCATTCTTAAACGATTTCGATTAATGATAATTCGGTTTGAGACGAGTGGAATATATTTCAATACATGTTATTTAACACGCTTTGGTAGGTGATAAGTAAAACAACTAAATTAAATGTAAAATTCACCCAATATGCCTAGTACCGCTGCGCGGTACTAGCAGCTTCCAGAAGCCTTGACACAGGTCTTGAGTCATGCTTGTATTTTCTCTGATGAATTTTGTTTAAGAAAAATGGATATCAATATTTGATTAATGGTTCAAAATAATACTGTATTGAAAGTTTAAGTACATTACCATACAAAAAAACGCGAGTTTAAATAACGACATTTCAAAAAAAATGATTTTACTTCCTCAAAAATAATATTTAGTAACTGTAAAGATATTCTTTAATGGCTGTAGAGACATTGCAATCAAAATGCAATGTCCCTGCATCAACCATGAAACAATCATCTGATTACAACACAGGTGCGTTGATAACCTCTGGTTTGAGTCCGAATGGTTTCAACAACTCTTCCCAGTATTTCTTAACTTCTGTATCGTTAGGATTCTGGAGGCGTAAATCACCCAAAGTTCTCAAAGCGTCTTCCCAATATTTGTTCTTGACATAGACTTCTATACGCTCTTGTGGTGCTGCTGTTTTCAAGTCAACAGTTAAATTTGTATCAGGTAGAACTCGTTTCACAGAGCCTTGTAAAGATAAATCATTGTCTCGGTTTTGGATACTGCAAATCACAGAAAAACTCCAAGTGTACTGTTTGTTAGGTTCTAGAGATTTCCCTGTTTTTGACGTAAGACTAACCCTAACAATACCAGCTTTTCCACTAGGATTTAAAGAAACTCTTTGTAAAGTTTCAAACTTGCTATCGTCGCGTATAACAAGTTCCAGCCCCTTTGCTTGCTGTATTTGAGGAACATAGAAAAATAGCGAAGGATACTCTGCTGTCGTTTGTAGAGTTTTTTGATCTGATAGTATGAGGGGAATAGGAGACTGTTCCGCCTTAAAACAACCTCCTCGTGTTGCTGCTGCTCTTGTTCTACTAGGACTACCGACGTTGAAGGTAAGACGAGGAGGGCTATTGCGGTTAATGTAATCTGTAACATTGTTAATTGCCCTAGTGGCATACGTATCTCCAGAACGTGCCTGCTGCGCTTGCTTAAAAAAAGATAAGGCTTTTTGATAGTTTCTCTTTTGAGCTTCAGCATAGCCCAACTGCATATATTGATCGTAACCAGACTTGGCTTGAGCCACTAAATAGACAGAATTGTCAACTTTACCTAGTGCTAAAACCTTGGAGTTGGTGGCGGATACCAGAGAAGAAAGCAGCAAAACAGTAAACAGATATTTGAAGCTAAGTACTTGTTTCATGATATTTTATCACTCACTACATAACTTACTACAAATTGCGATCGCCCCAAAGGGGCAGCTCCAGAGGAGCATCGCCCGTGTCACGCCCAGAGGGTTCTCTGGAGGAGAACCCTCTCCCCAAATCTTCGATTTGGGGCAATCCGGCGGAAGCCGGATTGGGGCGTAGGGCCGGCGAAGCCATCGCATTACAGAACAGTTAAATGCTGTGTATGCTGACGAGGATAGTAGTCTTAATCCATTTTTCTTTCAGCTACAAGCTCACACTCTACAAAAAGTTTTTTGACTCATTTTTTTAATAGGGTGCATTTATCTTAATAATGCACCCAACATGTCATATATTCCCTATCTCTCTATCAACCAGGAGGCCATGCCATCTGGCGTCCACCCAGAATATGCAGGTGCAAGTGGTAAACAGTTTGACCCCCATCAGGACCTGTGTTGATGACAACGCGATAGCCATTTGCAAGTCCAGCTTGTTCGGCAACTCGCTTGGCTGTTAAAAGAAGATGCCCAAGGAGGGCATCATCACCAGATTCGGCGTCAGCGAGTCTAGGTATAGGTTTTTTGGGAATGACGAGAATGTGAACCGGGGCTTGGGAATTGATGTCTCTAAATGCCAGTGCTAAGTCATCTTCGTAAACTATGTCAGCTGGAATTTCTCGACGAATGATTTTGCTGAAAATTGTCTCTGTCGTTTGACTCATATCAATTTACCTGTTCATCTGTTAGAGATTCTATAGGTTTAGTGTTCTTGATGAAACATTCAGCACATGCTTGCTATAGTTGGGAGTGGATCAATTGTCCGGTATTCATGCTGTCAAATTGGGTAAAGTCTTTATTCGATCACAAACCCAAGTCAGTCAAAGTTAAGTTATCATAACTGTATTTTTAATACATGACTTTACAAAATTGGAGACGCAAGCGCGGCGTTGCACTCACTAACAAGGGTTTGCAAAAATTTCAAGAGGCAAAGCGTAAGTCAGAAACAAAAGAAAATTTTGGCAACAGCTACACTCTTGAAGAAATGAGCACACTTTCTGGGTTATATTCCAGTACAATCTCAAAAGTCCTCAATCGGGAAGCAGGGGTTGATAAAAAAAGTATTGAAAAGCTTTTTTCAGTTTTTAACGTAAAAATAGATAAAATTGACTATTTAAACTCAAAAAATCATCTAGATTGGGGCGATGCTACCTTTACATCAGTTTTTTATGGACGTACAGAAGAGCTTACCACGCTACAGGAATGGATTGTTGATGAGCGCTGCCGATTGGTATCACTATTAGGAATGGGTGGTATTGGCAAAACTGCTCTGTCTGTCAAGCTTGCTCAACAGATTCAGCAAGACTTTGAGTATGTTATTTGGCGATCGCTACGAGAAGCCCCACCTATTAATACTATTGTTGCTGACCTGATTCAAGTTTTATCTGATCAGCAGGAAACAGAAAATAACTTACCAGAAAAATTAAATGAAAAAATATCACGATTATTCCATTATTTACAAAATAATCGCTGTTTGGTGATACTTGATAATATAGAGTCAATTCTCCGCAGTGGAAGTCGAGCTGGACAATATCGAGAAGGATATGAAGGGTATGGCGAGCTTTTCAGACAGCTAGGAGAAGCAAGTCACCAAAGCTGCTTAGTGCTGACGAGTCGGGAAATACCTAAAGAAGTGGCATTACTCAAAGGACAAACATTACCTGTTCGCTGCTTACAATTAAGTGGTTTAAAGGTGGACGAAGGGCAGGAAATTTTTAAAGTTAAGGGGCTATCAGCAGCGGAGGAAGAGTGGAAAGCAATAATTAAACTTTATACGGGCAATCCATTGGCTTTAAATATAGTTGCTACGACAATTGTTGATGTCTTTAATGGTAATGTAACTGAATTTTTGCAACAGAATACAGGGGTTTTTGGTGATATACGTGATATTTTAGACCAGCAGTTTGAGCGCTTGTCAGATTTAGAAAAAGAAATAATGTATTGGCTAGTGATTAATCGTGAGCCAGTTTCGCTATCACAATTGCGAGAAGACATTGTATTACCAATACCACCACAAAAATTACTGGAGGGTTTAGAATCTCTGGTTAGGCGATCGCTCATCGAGAAGGCTACGCTGCGGGAAGAGCTTCGCTCTACGCCTACACTAGTTGAAAAAAGTGCAGCAACTTTCACCTTACAACCTATCGTTATGGAGTATGTCACTCAGGTATTGATAGAGTTGGTTTGTGAAGAGATTGTAACAGAAAATATTAAGCTTTTTAGCTACAATGCTCTCATGAAGGCGACCGCGAAAGACTACATCAGGGAAGCTCAAATTCGCCTCATCCTCCAACCAGTAATAGATGGGCTGCTGACTGTTTTAAAGAGTAAAAAAAGCATTGAAAACCAGTTAACCAAAATTCTAGTAAGGCTGCGAGAGGAATCGCCGCAAGAAACAGGGTACACAGCTGGAAATATTCTCAATTTGCTTTCTCAACTCAAGATAGATATAAACGGTTATGATTTTTCTGATCTAACTGTTTGGCAAGCAGATTTGCGGAATATGAAATTACATAATGTGAATTTCCAAAACGCTAACCTAGCCAAATCTGTTTTTGCTGAAACCTTTGCTGGTGTTATGTCAGTAGCCTTTAGCCCTAATGGCCAATTTTTGGCGATGGGTGATACAAGTGGTGAGATTCACTTATACCAAGTTTCGGATTGGAAAAAACTTCTGACGTTTAAGGGGCATACGAACTGGGTTGTGTCCCTTATCTTTAGTCCTGATAGCAACATTCTTGCAAGCAGTAGTACTGACAACACAGTTTGTTTGTGGGATGTGAGTACTGGTGAATGCCTTCAAACCTTCGATGGACATAATAATGAGGTTTGGTCAGTTGCCTTTAGTCCGACTGGTGATAGGATAGTAAGTGCCAGTAATGACCAGACAGTAAAGTTATGGAGTGTTTACACTGGTGAATGTCTCAAAACTATACAGGGACATACAAGTTGGATTTCCTGTGTTGCCTTTAGTCCAGATGAACAAATTTTGGCAAGTGGCAGTAATGACAACACAGTTAGGTTGTGGGATATCAACACTGGTGAATGTCTCAAGATTTTCCAAGGACATTGTCTTGCAATACGGTCAATTACCTTCAGTGCTGATGGTGAAATGCTAGCGAGTAGCAGTGAAGATCATACAGTGAAGTTATGGAGTGTTAGCACTGGTGAATACCTCGAAACGTTCCACGGACATTCCAATGAAGTGTATTCAGTCGCTTTTAGTCCACAGGGCGATTTCTTGGCTAGTGGCAGTTTTGACCAGACGGTGAGGCTATGGAGTGTAAGCACTGGTGAATGTCTCAAAACTTTGCAAGGGCATTCGAGTTGGATTTTTTCGGTTGCCTTTAGTCCACAGGGCGATCTCCTGGCTAGTGGTAGTTACGATCAGACAGCTAGGTTATGGAGTGTTGATACTGGTGAATGCCTCAAAACGTTCCAGGGATATGCTAATCAGGTACTCTCAGTCGCCTTCAGCCCAGATGGGCAGACTTTAGCTAGTGGTAATCATGACTCTTTGGTAAGATTGTGGGATGTTAAGACAGGTCAATGTCTGAAAACGTTGCAAGGACATGGTGGCTTAGTGCGGTCAGTTGCCTTTAGTCTTGACGGTCAAACACTAGCAAGTGCCAGTGATGATCAAACGGTGAGGTTATGGGATCTCAATAGAGGTCAAACCTTGAGAATTTTCCAGGGACATGACGCTGCGGTTTGGTCACTTACCTTTTGTTCTCAAGGAACGATGCTAGCTAGTTCTGCTTTGAGTGAGATAATCAAATTGTGGGATGTCAAAACTTGTGAGTGCAAAAGATCGTTGGAAGGTCACACAACTTGGGTTTGGTCAATTGCTTGCAGTCCAAATGGTGAATTGTTGGCAAGCACTAGTCCGGATGGAACGTTAAGGTTATGGAGCCTCAGCACTGGTGAATGCTTGAGAATTGTCCAGGTAGATACAGGTTGGTTACAAGCAGTTGCTTTTAGTCCAAACAACCAGATGCTAGCTACTTCCAGTCACGACTACACACTTAAGCTTTGGGATGTCACCACAGGGGAATGCCTGAAAATTTTGCAAGGGCATACAGGCAGGATTTGGTCAGTCGCCTTTAGCCGGGATCATCAAACCTTGGCTAGTAGTGGTGAAGATGAGACAATTAGACTGTGGAATGCAACGACAAGTGAGTGCTTAAAAATTCTCAAAGCAGAGAAACCATATGAGCGGATGAACATTATAGGGGTTACAGGTTTAACTACAGCAGCTATTGCGACGCTGAGAGTTTTGGGGGCAGTGGCTGGCTAAAAACAGCCGTTACCGTTTCCTGAGTTTGCACTGTTCACCTAGAAAACTAGTTCGTTTGTGTCAATCAGGTCAGTGGCTAGCTGATAAAAATATGATCACATTTGTGTGGCGCGTTGTAGTTACACGGTGAAAGAAAAAACATTGCGGTTCAGGATGTCTGAGCGTCGATACAATAGGCTAAAGCTATATGCCGAAAAGAAAGAAAAAACTATGACTCAATTAGTTGAAGAGTGGGTTGACAGGTTACCAAGCTTGGAGGAGTCTCCCGCCTTATATCCCCGCGCTAAGTGGAGTACCACTATAGCGGGGGACGAGGGCGGGGAAGTTAAAAAAGATATTTTCTGGCTCAAGTAAAGCTTGTTGCCTAAATACTTCATATTATTGTCATAATCGTATTTTATATAATAATGCAGATTTTTGTTGTGTGTTCCAAAGTTTGTGTAATACAACTAGATTTTTACCATGAATAAAAAATGGGCAGTCAAGCGAATCACCGTAAACTTGGCATTAAACGAGGCTTCCAAGCTAGAAAAATATTGTGAGCAGACAGGGAGAGCAGCGACAGATGTAATTCGGGAACTGATTCGAGCTTTGCCTGTGACGACGTCTGAGTAGGATGAGCACTTGGTTTCTTTTTGATACTAATAGGCAATTTTTTCTGCATTGTGTTTTTGAGCTACAGGTGTTACACCCTTTCACAAAAATCCTGATACATTTGACTCCACGGCAGTTGCTCCACTTGGG
>NZ_CAWPKW010000282.1:0-40863 GCF_963888615.1 Brasilonema octagenarum UFV-OR1
TTTTAACGGACTTGGTTTATTAGCCCAGAACTTGAGTTCTGGGCGTACTCAGCCGCAGATGCAAGATGTTGGTGACAATACTTCAAACCTTCCTCATAGCTTGCCAATTTACCTTCATAGCCGCGCTGGTTAAGATGGGGATTGTTTCTAGCAATTGCACTCATAAAAGCCAGCAGGGGATCACAACTCACTGAACTTCCCGCAGCAAAACCTCGGTTAATCCAAGCTTCATGTTTGTCGGGTTTGAATTCAATAGCTTTGTCGTAGGATGCGATCGCTTCTTCAATTCGCCCTAAGTTACCCAGCGCCACGCCCCGGCTGTACCAAGGTGCATCATCGTCGGGTTTGAATTCAATAGCTTTGTCGTAGGATCCGATCGCATCTTCAAATCGTCCTAAGTTAACCAGCGCATTGCCCCGGTTGTACCAAGCTTCATGTTTGTCGGGTTTGAATTCAATAGCTTTGTCGTAGGATGCGATTGCATCAGAAAATCGCCCTAACTCAGAAAGCGCATTGCCCCGGTTGTTCCAAGCTTCATGATAATCGGGTTTGAATTCAACGGCTTTGTCGTAGGATGCGATCGCATCTTCAAAGTGCCCTAAGTTAAACAGCGCCACGCCCCGGTTGTTCCAAGCTGCATTGTCGTCGGGTTTGAATTCAATTGCTTTGTTGTAGGATGTGATCGCCTCTTCCATTCGCCATAAGTTACGAAGCGCCAACCCCCGGTTGTCCCAAGCTTCATGTTTGTCAGGTTTGAATTCAACGGCTTTGTCAAAGGATGCGATCGCTTCTTCAAATCGCCCTAAGTTAAAAAGCGCCCCGCCCCGGTTGTTCCAAGCTTCATGGTAGTCGAGTTTGAATTCAACGGCTTTGTCGTAGGATGCGATCGCACCTTCAAAATCCCCAGCATCAAATTGCTCATTACCTCTGTCAAACCAAGCTTCTGCTTCTCCCTCCTCTCTTGCCTCTGCGCTCTTGGCGTCTTGGCGGTTCGTTTCTCCTCCCCTCCCCAACAACCGCCTCCCAATCTCACCCGCCACCTCACCCACTTCCCCAACACTCAACTCTCTCAACCGCACCATACGCTCAGCTAACTCTGTATTCTCAGCACTTGATACCAACAATCTTTCCCCAAAGCGCCGCAACCACTCCACCAAAGCAGCCTGAGTGATATTCTTTGCATCCAAAAAACCTTTTACCCGTCCGCGACTCCAGCCCTCATTCACACCCGCCAACAGTTGAAGGAACAACGTTTCATACTCAGCATCTGTCGGCTGTCTGCGTGATTCTACCTTCGTCTGTTCCCCCGTCTGAGGAGATTGCTTACTGCCAAATAACCGCTGAAAAAACCTTTTGAGCCACTGCCAAAGTCGCCTGAGCATCTGCCGCACTTGTGTATCGCATTTATCTTGTATTCTAGCAATTTCACTTTATTCGCCCAACTCCTTAAACAACTTCGCCAACACCACATTAGAGAATAAAAATCCCTCGGGATCAGTCAACCGCAACCTTTGTTGCACAACTTCCACCCAACCTTTATCAAAGTATGGTTGCAAACACTCGTGAATCTTCTCTACCTTCTCTTCCCCAAACTGTTCCGCCAAAACTGTCAAACTCACACCTTCTGCCAAACGCAACCCCAACATTAAAGTTTCTAATAAAACTTCATCTGGTGATGTGACTTCACAATCAATCACACCGCCATCTTGCACCCACTGATAATACTCCTTCGTTTTACGCGGACGGGTGAAGCGTTTTGCTTCTACGTAACTTGCAGCACCCATACCAAAGCCATAATACGGGCGATTTTCCCAATAAACTCGATTATGGCGACATTGATGTCCCGGCTGTGCATAATTGGAAATTTCATAATGGTTGTAACCTGCACCAGTCAAAATTTTCTGTGCCATGCGGTACATTTTGACTGTAGTTTCATCAGTTGGTAAAGGTTGATCCCCGGCTTTGTAGTAACGACCAAAAGCTGTTCCAGGCTCAATCGTAAGGTCGTATATTGATATATGCGTGGGTGCTATCGCAACCGCTTTTTCTAAAGACTCCTGCCACCTATCTAAAGTCTGATGCGGTAAACCCGAAATTAAGTCTATACTGAATTCGGGAATCATCACCTGCCGAATTAAGTCTACAGCTGCGAATATATCAGAGACGGAGTGCGATCGCCCACAAGCTTGCAATAAGTCTTCTTGAAACGCTTGTACACCTAAACTTATCCGATTTACGCCTGCACTGCGGTAGCCTTGTAAGTGTACCAAATCAAAGGTACCTGGGTCCATTTCCATCGAAATTTCTGCCCCAGCAGATACACCAAACCGATTGTCAAGCGCTTCCAATATCCGTCCTAACTGTTCTGTAGACAAAAGAGAAGGAGTTCCACCGCCAAAGAAAATTGTTATCAATGGTTGAGCTAGGGCAGGCGTGATGGCAATTTCTTGACATAGCACATTAACATATTGGGAGATAGTGCCAGATGTTTCACCTCGCAAACGCTCCCCCACAACGGATACAGGGAAATCACAGTAAAAACATCGCCTTCTACAAAAGGGAATATGAATGTAAGCAGAACTGGGAATGCTAGAAGTGGAAACTTTTTGAATCATCTTAATAAAGATTTAAATTGTGTTTGACACAATGACGAATTTACCCAAATTATGTCATTTATATTTTTTTATCGTTTTACAACAAAAAGATTAAAAAGATAAAGCATAAAAGTCTTTGGTTATAATGATTGCAGATGTTGTCATACTAAGCGCTTAGTATGACTGTAAATGCTTAGAAATTTCCACAACCGAGGAAACAAAAAATACTTGAGTTTTTCAATTAACTACAGTTGCAGGAAAGCCATACAACAATGTTTGATGCCATCATTATTTTCTCATTCATCCTAGCAGCGGCGGGCGTAGGTTACTACAGCACGGATCTGTTACCTGCTGCGGCACTCTCCAAAGTTTCTAACATGGAAGCTTTACGCCTGGTTGTCGCTATTTTTGCCGCCATATTTGGGGGTGCATTTGGATTAAGTTTCCAAACAGCATATCGTCGCTTGGAGGCTAAAGTCCGAGAACTACCACTTGAAGTTATTTTAACTCGTGCCATTGGATTAGTCATTGGACTGTTGATAGCAAACTTAATGCTTGCGCCTCTGTTTTTGCTACCAATTC
The DNA here is from genome assembly GCF_963888615.1 of Brasilonema octagenarum UFV-OR1. Taxonomy (NCBI): domain Bacteria; kingdom Bacillati; phylum Cyanobacteriota; class Cyanophyceae; order Nostocales; family Scytonemataceae; genus Brasilonema; species Brasilonema octagenarum. Next base: position 3,177 of record NZ_CAWPKW010000282.1, read on the forward strand.
CAGCAGATTTTAGTTTTATAAAACCGCTGGTTGCTGTTGTTGGTAGTATCATACTGTCCTACACTGGTATGAATTTAGCAGATAGCCACGGACGTGGATTATTAAGGTTGATTAATCCCAGTACTGTGGAAACAATGGTTGTGGAGGGAACTCTCAAACCTGCCAACACTAAAGTTGTAGATACCAGTTGTATTATTGATGGTCGCATTGAAACACTGCTAGAAACTGGATTTTTAGAAGGACAAATTATCGTGCCGCAGTTTGTCTTGCAAGAATTGCAACAAGTAGCAGATGCAAACAAAGATCTAAAGCGAGTACGCGGAAGACGAGGACTAGAAATTCTCAACAGAGTTCGGGCAGCATATCCTGAACGTATCCTGATCAACTCAATTGATTATGAGGATATTACCACAGTTGATGCTAAGCTAGTGCGTTTTGCTCAAGAAATCAACGCTACACTGCTAACCAATGACTACAACTTATCCAAAGTTGCTAGCGTCCAAAAAGTACCTGTATTGAATGTTAACGATTTGGTGAACGCAGTGCGTCCTACCTATCTACCTGGTGACAACATTGACCTTAAGATTCTCAAAGAAGGTAAAGAACCCAGTCAAGGCATTGGCTATTTAAATGATGGCACAATGGTTGTCGTTGAGGAAGGTAGCAATTATGTAGGAAACGAACTCCGAGTCGTTGTTACAAGTGCTTTACAGACTTCCGCAGGAAGAATGATTTTCGCTAAGCCCCAAGCTTCAGCATTAGCATGAAGGCAATGGCACGTCCAGTTCGAGTTAAACTTTGTGCTCGGTGCAGCTTGGCTGCACCGACTCTTTATCGGGTAAAGTGTGAAGTAGATGGAGATTGGATTTTTGTTTGTCCTGAATGTTGGCAACACGTGAGTCAGGATAATCCGTTTTATGTTTATGGCGGAACGTGGAAGGCAAAGAAAAAGCATTAGTAGAGCAGGGAACAGGGAACGCTTAACAGGGAACGCTTAACAGGGAACAGGGAGGGGAATTCCGTGGAATTGCGTTAAAAATCGCTCAAATTCCCTTACCGCTCATAAATCTCAAGAGGTAGATTATCTGGATCTTTAAAAAAAGTAAATTTTTTACCAGTTATTTCATCGATCCTAATATCTTCCACCTCTACCCCTTTCAATTCTAAATAACTAACCGTTTGCTCGATATCATCAACCTCAAAAGCCAGATGCCTTAAACCACATGCCTCTGGATTACTGCTTCTTTCTGGAGGATTAGGGAAAGAAAATAACTCGATTTGATGATTTTCTCCTACCTTTAAATCTAATTTATAAGAATTTCTCTGAGCACGGTATGTTTCATTAATAATAGGGAAACCTAAAATTTCTGTATAAAACTTCTTAGAGCGATCATAATCAGAACAAATAACAGCTATATGATGAATCCTTGTAATTCTCATTCTTTTGTTTTCTCTTTCTCTGCTTTCTGGTGCGTCCACCGCGAACGAGTGCGGGAGGAACATCCACACCGCAAATTCGCTCTCTGCGGTTCATTTCTCCTAAAGGCAGGCTTTTGCCTGCCCGACAAACTAAGAATCCTGCAAAATAGTCTTGGACACAATTCTAGTTTTCTTGCGATCGCTCTCCGATAACTCTTCACCAGCTTGTAGGCGAGTGGCAGAAGTTTGCAACACCGTTGCTGCACTTTTATCGCCCATTTGCAGGGCAGTTTTGGCAGCAGTTTGCAACATTGTTGCTGCACCAGCGCGATCGCCCTGTTGCAATTTTGCTTCTGCTAGTTGTGTTTGCCGATATTTGGCTAACGCCAAAATATGTTGCTGCACTTGAGGAGTCGCTGAAGGTTGGTAGCCTTGTACCACATTCGCTTCAACTGGGATGTTTTCTGAAAGTAACCCTGTTTTATTTTGGGCTGGATCATCGTAGCGGACTTGCAACCTGGCGATCGTCTGTCTACCTTGTGGCAAATGTCCCAAGTAAATATTTGCCAAAACGATCCGTTCCACATCTTTCATCAAATCTCCCAAGCGCACAGCAAGACGTCCATCCGCTTCTGGTTGCACTGGCAATTCTATGGTGTCTGGGGAAACTTGGGCAATAGGTTTTAGTTCTGCAAAGCGTACATTAGGTACCAGAGAAAATAGTAAATAAGCATTCGTCAATCCTACTGTTTGAATACGGTTGAAAAGGCGACTAAACTCATCTATTGCTTGATCGGGTTGCTGAATGTAGGACAAAGTCCCACTTGCAGCATCAGCGATTTTTTCCAGAACATCCTGGTTCCAATTATCGCCAAATCCTAAAGTATTCAAAGTTAAGTTATAGCTAGCAGCCAACTGTGCAAATTTCAGACAGCGGTTATTGTCACCGTGTTCATTTTCACCGTCAGTTAAAAGAAAAAGTTGAGAAATTGTTTCTTTTTTTCCTTTAGCCAATTCCTCAATACCTAAGCGTAAACCTTCATCAATAGCAGTTCCACCATCGGCAGAAAGGCGATTAATTTGCTGTTTAATTCGCTCTGGGTTTTCAATAATTTGATTAGGGATTAAAACATTGGCACGGTGATCAAAAACAACAATGCTGAGGCGATCGCCAGGATTCAGTCTGTCAACAAGACGAATCGCTGCTTTTTTGACAGTTTCTAAAGGTCGCCCATTCATGGAACCACTATGGTCGAGAACTAGGCATAAATTCAGTGGAACATTGCGATCCAGATCTTGTGCGATCGCAGAAATGGAAATTGCCAACTGACGTTGACTGTTGGTTTGACTGGCATCCAAGTTGCCATCATTGAGAGCAGGCTGTAAGTTAACCTTCATAACCCCCCAAGATTCCTAAACTGACCATACATATTTATAAATAACTTCAAAGTACAGTATTAGCACTTCGGAAAACTTATCCAACAAAAACTTTAAATAATTTTCCCAATAAACTAGGCGAGCAAATAAGCTAATAAAATACTTTTTGTACTTTCCTTTATACCCTAACTTCTTTGGAACCTTATACCCTAGAGAGAAATCCACACCTGCAAGCGAGCAAGCATAGCGCTAGGATGTACTACAGTTAATGGTATGAATTTAGGCAACAGTTGCTATGGAAAATTCCATCATCAAGGCTGTGCAAGCGGCTTACGGCGGCGACAGCTTCTACCGAACACCGCCGCCAGATTTACCTTCTCTAATGTTAAAAGAACGTATCATATACTTGGGCTTGCCCTTGGTTTCACCAGATGAGTATAAGCAGCAACTGGGAGTAGACGTAACAGAACTTATTATTGCTCAGCTTCTGTACCTACAGTATGAAGATCCAGATAAGCCCATTTCTATCTACATCAACTCCACGGGCACTTCTTGGTACACTGGTGATGCCATAGGATCTGAAACAGAAGCTTTTGCCATCTGTGATACCATTAAATACATCAAGCCACCAGTCAATACGATCTGTCTGGGTTTTGCTATGGGTACAGCGGCGATGATTCTCTCTTCTGGAACGAAGGGACACCGTGCTAGTTTACCGAATGCGTCGATTGTTCTGCACCAAGCGAAACGTGGTACTGGCTACGCTCAAGCGACAGACATTCAAATCCAAGCACAAGAAGTGCTAAAAAACAAGCAAATGATCCTGGATATTCTCTCACGGAATACAGGGCAGCCTACGGAGAGAATTGCCAAAGATTTAGATCGCAAATTGTACATGACACCCCAACAAGCCAAAGAATACGGCTTGATTGACCGGGTTCTAGAAAGTACCAAAGAACTTCCTCAAGCATTGGCTGCTGCTGTTCCTCGTTAAATCTTATTATTCGTTAAAAACAAGAGAATCTTATGCCGATTGGTATTCCTAGAGTCCCTTTTCGCTTTCCTGGGGAACCTTATACCCAGTGGATTAATCTTTACGAACGCCTTGCTTTGGAGCGCATCATTTTCCTGAGTGGAGAAGTGAGCGACGGTATGGCTAATGCCATCATTGCCAGATTACTCTACATGGATTCCGAAGACCCAAGCAAGGATATTAGTATCTACATCAACTCCCCTGGAGGTTCGGTGACAGCAGGTCTTGCCATTTATGACACTATGATGCACATTAAAGCAAATGTGGTCACAATTTGTGTCGGGATGGCAGCTTCTATGGGTTCGTTCCTGCTAGCAGCTGGCACCAAAGGCAAACGTTTGGCTTTGCCTAATACCCGAATTCTGATTCACCAACCTCTAGGCGGTGCTCAAGGGCAAGCCACCGATATTGAGATTGAAGCTAGGGAGATTCTGAGAATGCGGCAGCAGCTTAATGAAATGCTAGCTGCTCGCACAAGTCAACCCATAGAAAAAATTCAAAAAGACACAGACCGTGATTTTTGGATGTCTGCTCAAGAAGCAAAGGAATACGGTTTGATTGACCGTGTGATTGAAGAACGTTAGTCGTGAAGTCCGGATGAGGAGGCAGAGCGCCATGAGTCGGTTCCTCGACTCATGGCGGCTGCTGTGGGGATGACGAAGATAAGCGAGAAAAATCTTCTCCACTCCCCCCTTCTAGGCATGGCAGGGTGTCAAAAAACTGTGAAGTACGAACTTTAAATTAGAATTGAAGTCTTTATGATTTAAACTTTAGGCATTAAGCTGATAGCCGACACTCGCCATTGCTAATAACTCAAGATGGATCTTGAAGATTGCTACCGTTTATTAGGTTTAAGGTCAGGAGCCTCTTTCGCCGACATCAAAGCGTCTTATCGCCGATTGGCGCAACAGTATCATCCTGATATCAATCCAGATGACACAAAAGCAAAAGAAAAGTTTATTGCCGTGACTGAGGCATACAAGCTACTGTTGCATAAAATTCCGCAACAAGAGACAGCACAGCCTTCTAATAAATCACCAGTCGTCGAAAATCAGCCAACACGAGCAACGCGTCCTCAAACAGCAACGAAGGAAAAGTTAAAAGAGAAAGCGAAGCCGCCCAGTTTTTCGGAAATAGAACAGCGGTTGAAGTGGAGGACTTACGAGCAGTTACAGCAGTTTTTGAAAGAAAAACGCTTCCCACAAGCAATATCCTTAGCGGAAGCCTTAGCACAACGTTTACCAGAAGATGCAGAAGTGCGTCAGTGGCAAGCTATTTCTTATCAAATTTGGGGGCGATCGCTGATTGCAGAAAAACAGCCTCTCAAAGCAAGAATTTACCTCAAAAAAGCCCTAAAAACAGACCCTTATAATAAGTCTTTATGGGATGAGGTACAGCGTGATTTCCAGATGTTAGAAAATATGTTTTGAGGTTCTTTAACAGTTATCAGTTATCAGTTACCAGTTATCAGTTTTACTGTTCCCTACTCACTGTTAACTGTTTACTGTTCACTGTTCACTGATTGAATGATTGTTTGTATACTAGTTTTTTGCTCAAGTTGTTAGCTAGGGAAAGATAATTACCCTAGCGATTTATATTCTATTTTTATGTCTGAAATTACCGTTACCGTTAAATTGTTTGCTGCTTACCAAGAAGCTTACGGAGTTCCTGAACTGGTACTGGAATTTCCTGAGGATACACCAGTTGCTGTGGTGCGCGATCGCCTGCTGAGTGAACATCCTGAACTAACTCAATTGCGGGATTTTACCCGCTTTGGCGTGAATTTGCAATTTGTTGAACCAGATAGCATCTTGCAAGACGGCGATGAGGTGGTGTTAATTCCACCAGTGAGTGGCGGGTAAGGAACTCTACTCCCAGCTATAATTAGCAACTTTGCCTAAAAACAAAACTGTTCCTATAATATTCGCGACAAGGGTAAAACCATCGTTGACTGAGTCCAAGGCACGTCCGATAATTTTTTTGTTATGCGGTGGAGTTTGTGGTTGAATAACTGCAAAGTCTTCCTTAGATAACAAAGTATTTACAGATTGGGGCTTCTGTGCAATTCCCTGTTCATAATTTTCTGGATTGTCTTGCTCATGTTGGGTTTGGGACAACGTAGAAAATATCTTGCCTGTTTGCTCAAGCTGATCTACAAGTTGAGTGACTAAAGCTTGACTATCTTCATCAAGGTTTGCTAGATTCGCCTCATTAATAACAACTTCTGGCTTAGAATCTCCTATGAGGTTATAAAAATTTTTCTCCTCTTTTTTATCCTCAGCTTTGTGGCAGTTTGTCGGCGGTACTCCCAAGACTTCTATTTCAAAATTGATAGGCACCTTTAACATCATAGAGACATTAAGTTTGCGTTTTTGTGTGGAATCGGGGAGTGTAGACATAAGTTGTAATAAATTCTAGAGTTTGTGTATTTATAATTTTGGGATAAGAAAGTAGGTGATCAGTTTCCTGATCACCTTTTTCTAGGTAGTAAAAAAACTATCTAGAATAAACAATGCAAAACCAAGAATTAACGACTTAACGTCAAGTAATTGACTATTAAGGTTATGATTATGCTTGGGTCTGTGAAGCCGGCAGCTGCTGTTTGTTATATCCATTTTGAGGAACACAAACAGGTGGAGTCGCCGTTACTTCTGATTGAAGGTAGATATCTGGTTCGAGATAGACACGTACTTTCTCCTTCACAGCCTCAACAGCTTTAATTGCCAGTGTAGGTTCGATGAAAATTGGAATGTTCAGTTTAATGGGAACAGTGAATTCGCAGGCGTTAGGGTAGTATTCGGGGTTGTATGTAGACATAAATTGCTCGTTACTCCTTAAAGAATGGATTATTTTTTAATCCTTTGATTGTTTCCTTATACAAATAGTATCCTTTCAAATATCGATTGGTAATTAACTATTTTTAGGTCTCAAGACAAGTGCTAATTAATTATTTTTAGATAGTCATAATTTTGCTAGTTTCAAAAACTATCGTTTTTTAGTATGCAGAAATGCTTAATATGAAAAACTTATATAAAAAAGCAGGAGTAAGCGATCGCTTACTCCTGCTTTTTATTCACAACTTAATAAATCTACAAATAAGCGTGCTTGATAATTGAGGAAATACAGGAACGTAAGCTAAACAAGCCTCGTGCTAACAGAATATAAGACTTATTTAACTAGCAATACCTTCTAATGGTTGCAGTGCTTTGTTATGACTGACTTTACAACGCTGTGCTTCTCTCCAAGCATGGGGAGTATTTTTATGGTAATTGCGAAACTGAGAGTAAAAATGATTGATATTTTGATAGCCTACTTGTAAAGCAATCTGATTAACGGAGTCGTTAGTTGATAAAAGTAAGGTGCATGCTTGGGTTATCCGACGCTCAATAATCCAATCATTGACGGTTTTTCCAGTAATATTTCGTACCAAGTTGGTTAAGTAAGCTGAGGAATAACCAACCGCTTGAGCGACTTCTTTTAGGCTAATACTTTGATGATAATTCAATTCGATAAACTCGAAGACGTCACGCAGTCGGGGAATAGATGGAAATATAAACTGAGGAGTATTTGATCTTTGACTTGACTCAGTTGTAGACAATTTCTCTTGTACTAGCTGAATACGAACAAGATTATTTTCTGTGCCAATCACCTCAAACCCTGCTGTCTCCAAGCATTTTACTAAGAGGTTTTTAGTTTCCTGATTCTCATTTATCAGTAAAAAATTAGTCATTTTTTATCCTAGTATTTAATAGAGTTTTCACGTGATAAGATTGCATCACCTGTAACGACCTTGTATCTGAAGTTATAAAGTTAAGAAGAAATTATTAAGTGAGCAGTCTAATTTTTGTCACCAGTTATGTATCAGCAAAGTACTTAAGGCTTTGCTTTAACTGTCGCAACAGGCTAGATATAAGTGTGTTATTACATACTTATACGGCGTGTTTTCTTTCAATCCTTATGGATTTGAAAAAATGCGGTGTCCTTTTCAGGAATTGAAAGTGGTATCCTTACACCCATTGGTAAGTAGCCATCTAGCTTGAGGACAACCAACTTTGTGATTGGTAGTACCAAAAAAGATTATTTCATCCCCACTTTCTATATAGATGTGAGTATCAACGACTTATGCACTTAGCTTCATCCCCATGAGCCTTTAGGCGTCCCCATACCCTACTGATTGCCTTACTGACTTTTGAATCAGGAGTTGCTGAATTCTTCTTCAATAACTATCTTTGATAGCACTTACGCAAAAATAACGTAGTTGCACCCGTTGCGACGTAAGGAAGTAATCTCACAATTTCTTTGGCAACTCTTGCGTAAGTCTTAGTTCTATTAAACCCGACAAAAAAGGTCGGGTATGTTTGACGAGCAAAAACGCTCGTGGTAACATCAATCCTAAGTTGACGGACATCCAGGGAAGACTTATGACACAGGCGACAACCACCAACACCCAAGCCACCACAGCCACTTTTAAATCCTTGAAGTGTAAGGAATGTGGCGCGGAGTATGAACTCAAGGCTCTTCATGTATGTGAGTTCTGCTTTGGTCCATTGGAAGTAACCTACGACTACAGCGCCCTACGTTCCACAGTCACCCGTCAAACAATTCAAGCCGGACCAAACTCTATCTGGCGTTATCGTAAGTTTTTACCTGTGGCTAGTGAGAACCCCATTGATGTGGGAACTGGTATGACTCCGTTGGTTCGTTCCCATCGCTTGGCACGTCGCCTTGGGTTAAATAAGCTGTATATCAAGAATGATGCCGTCAACATGCCTACCCTCAGCTTCAAAGATCGGGTAGTATCAGTTGCGCTTACCCGCGCACGGGAATTAGGTTTCACGACAGTTTCTTGCGCTAGCACTGGTAACCTAGCAAATTCTACTGCTGCGATCGCGGCACACGCTGGTTTGGACTGTTGCGTGTTCATTCCTGCTGATTTAGAAGCTGGAAAAATTTTAGGTAGCCTGATCTACAGTCCAACTCTCATGGCTGTTAAGGGCAATTACGACCAAGTCAACCGCCTCTGTTCGGAAGTCGCAAATACACATGGTTGGGGTTTTGTCAATATAAACTTGCGTCCCTACTACTCCGAAGGTTCTAAAACACTGGGCTTTGAAGTAGCAGAACAACTTGGCTGGGAGCTACCTGACCACATTGTCGCACCTTTAGCATCTGGTTCTTTATACACGAAAATTTACAAGGGTTTCCAAGAATTTGTTGAAGTTGGTTTGGTGGAAGCAAAAGATGTTAGATTTAGCGGCGCACAAGCTGAGGGATGTTCACCCATCGCTCAAGCTTATAAGGAAGAACGCGACTTTATCAAGCCAGTCAAACCCAACACCATTGCCAAATCTCTTGCAATTGGTAACCCAGCAGATGGTGTCTACGCTGTAGAACTAGCCAAGAAAACTGGTGGTCATATAGAATCAGTCACGGATAGTGAAATTATCGAAGGCATTAAGCTCTTGGCAGAAACAGAAGGTATGTTTACAGAAACCGCTGGTGGAACAACTGTTGCTGTGCTGAAAAAGTTGGCAGAAGCTGGTAAGATTAACCCAGATGAAACCACCGTGGTATATATTACCGGAAACGGCTTGAAAACCCAAGAAGCGGTACAAGGTTACATTGGCGAACCTCTAACAATCGAGGCAAAACTTGATAGCTTTGAACGAGCGCTAGAGCGTTCCCAGACACTGGATCGCCTAGAATGGCAGCAAGTTTTGGTTTAATCATTAATTATGAGTCATTTGTTCAAAGTTCTAAACTGATCACAAATGACAACTCTTAACTCACGACTCTCCCTCCGGATTTATGACTGTAAAAGTTTTAGTTCCTACTGCTCTGCAAAAATTCACCAATAACCAAGCCACCTTAGAATGTAAAGGTGACACGATCGCACAACTGTTTGACTCTTTAGAAGAAAACTGTCCTGGTATCAAGTCGCGCTTATGCGATGAAGCTGGACAACCACGGCGGTTTTTGAATCTGTACGTCAATAGTGAAGATATCCGGTTTTTGGAAGGAAAAGATACACCATTGAATGATGGTGATGAAGTAAGCATTGTCCCAGCAGTGGCTGGAGGCTAGTACAATTCAAAATTCAAAATTCAAAATTTAAAAGTCAAAAGTCAAAAGAATTATTTTGAATAAATGATTTTGGAATTTGAATGGATTTGTGGCTCTGTAGGAGCATGGCTTTGGTTACCAGAAAATGCCATCGCTATTGGGAGGCGTGGCTGTGTCAAAATGAAAGTGACTTAACCACGCTTGTGAGTTCTAATAGCAAGACAAAGGATAGAGCTGAGCAATGGCAGAAGAAACAAATCATAATGAAGCTGGGGAAGTTGCTCCCAGCACTGTAGATAAGCAGGCCCCCAGTGTCGCTGAAGAACACGCTCCCAGTACAGACTCACCCGAAGCGACAGACATTCCTTCTGCAAATGCGCCTGAACCAGCATCGGCGAACTCAGAAGCGAATCCGGATGCTGGAAAAACAACGAGTGCTGCACCCAAAGGCGAAAAGCCAGCAGAACCAGCTAAAGCCGAAGCAGAAGATAAGCCACCAGCTAAAGGTGAACCCAAAGACAAACCAGCTAAAGAACCTGGAGATAAGCCAGCAGCTAAAGGTGAAGCCGGAGAAAAACCAGCCGCCAAGGCAAAAAAAGAGAAAGCACCGGCTGTTGAGGATAAGCCATTTGCAGAGTTTATCCAGCAAGATTACTTACCAGCTGTGCAAAAGGCGATCGCCAAAGAAGGAGTGCAAGATGTAGCGCTGAATTTTGCCAAGCAAAAAATTTCCATCGTTGGTTTTGACAAGTCTGAGGAATGCTGGCAAATTATCGGTACTTGGCAGAACGGCTTACGTCAATTTAACCTGTATTTTACACAAGAAGATATTCAAGGGAAAAAGGCTTTTTCCTGCAATGAAGGTAAAAAGCCCAGTACTCTTGAGTCATTCTTAATTGATGAACGCAAAGTCACTCTTGACTTACTAGTTTATGGACTCATGCAGCGCCTGAACGGTCAAAAGTGGTTGGGTAGAAATTAATTTAGTTCGTGGAAATGGTAGGTAACGGCTCCAGTTTCGGGGTCGTTGTCTATCTTTACATAACCTGACTTCAACATTTCTCTGAAAACAGCTTCGATCTCGGCAAAAGTAGCGCCTGTTTCCATAACTGCTTGAGTAACAGTGAGTTGACCGCCCCTTCTTTGTGCAGCTTTAAGCAATTCCATCGTTAGTTTTTCCTGAGGAGAGCGGTAAAGTTGAGTAGCAACAGCTGGCTGATTCAAAGGAACACCCAATGGTGATAAACCTGCTTTTGCTCTGAGTCTCATTTCCTGTTCATCTACCATATTTGGGATAATGAACAAGTCTACAAACTGTCCGATACCAAACACACCACCAGTTAACAACCACAATACACCCGTCCCGATCTTACCGTTGTATAAACGGTGTAATCCGCCTAATCCAAAAAAAAGTCCGCCACTCAAGATGTAGGAGACAAGAAGACGTTCTTGATGGTCTTTGTTATTATTACTGTTTTCTGCTTTCATCTTGTTTTTATCCCCTCTAATTTACTCTTGTTCCCTAATTACAATTTTCCTACTTTATTTTTTTCATATCAGGATGGGCTGCCAGAGTTGTTTGAGTTTTCATATCACCACAACTGAGCAAAGCAACCGCGTTACAAGCAACGAGCGCGATTGGATAGTTCTCATTCTTAAAATAACTAAACTAAATATTTACTGGTCTATAATGTTACAGTTGCTACAAAAACAATAAGGCTCCGATATATTTACAATATGACTGGTTTATGCGTACCTTACTTCACCCAGTGGATTGATTCAACTGGATGATTTGAGTTCGCATGAGCTTCTATTACAAGCTACACATCCTTAATTAAGGATTTCCCGAAAAATTGAAGTGTTGTTGCAACTCTTAACGTATGAAGTGTCTGTTGTCGCCCTACACCTTGGTACACTTAACTAAACGAATAAAATACTGTCGTTATACCGTGCCTTGTGAGTCCAGTCCTACAGGCGGTGAGGTAGCATAAAGGGACGGTTTCCCTTGTGCCGGCTCAGGCTTTCCCGTAAGGGTAAAAGTATTACTGTTGACTTTTGCAGGCACTCAAGATAATAAGACACTCGTGGCAATCAAGACATGGTAGATTCCCTCAAAAAACCAGGCTTTGAAGAAATGCGGTCCGGGATTAAAATCCCAGCCAAAGAAACCCTACTGACACCCCGATTCTACACGACCGACTTTGATGAGATGGCAAAAATGGACATCTCACCAAACGAAGATGAGTTGAAAGCCATTCTGGAAGAGTTTCGTTGTGACTACAACCGTCATCACTTTGTTCGGGATGCCGAGTTTGAACAATCCTGGGATCATATTGACGGGGAAACTCGCCGATTGTTCGTCGAATTTCTAGAGCGTTCCTGTACGGCAGAGTTTTCTGGCTTCTTGCTGTACAAAGAACTCGGTCGTCGCTTAAAGGACAAGAGTCCTGTTTTGGCGGAATGTTTCAACCTCATGTCTCGGGATGAAGCGCGTCATGCTGGCTTCTTGAACAAAGCGCTGTCGGACTTCAATCTGGCGCTGGATTTAGGGTTTTTGACCAAGAGCCGTAATTACACCTTCTTTAAGCCAAAATTCATCTTCTACGCGACTTATCTGTCGGAAAAAATTGGTTATTGGCGGTACATCACAATTTATCGCCACTTAGAAGCACATCCAGAAGACCGGGTTTATCCGATTTTCCGCTGGTTTGAGAACTGGTGTCAGGATGAAAACCGCCACGGGGATTTCTTTGATGCGATCATGAGATCCCAGCCGCAAATGTTAAATGATTGGAAGGCGCGGTTGTGGAGTCGGTTCTTCCTGCTGTCGGTGTTTGCGACGATGTACCTTAACGACGTCCAGCGCAAAGACTTCTATGAATCAATTGGTTTAGATGCACGAGAATATGACATCTACGTGATTGAAAAGACCAATGAAACTGCGGGAAGAGTGTTCCCAGTCATACTGGATGTTGAGCATCCTGAGTTTTATCAGCGCTTAGAAGTTTGTGTGAAGAATAACGAGAAGTTGACGGCGATCGCTACCTCAAAGACTCCCAAATTCCTCCAATTCTTCCAAAAGCTGCCCTATTACATCTCCAACGCTTGGCAGATTTCGCGGTTGTATTTCCTTAAACCAATTGACGCTACTAAAATCCAAGCAACTGTTCACTAAGTTGTAAGCTTTTGCTAAAACTTAAGTGGTTCTGTATTATACAGAGCCACTTTTTTTATGAATTACAGAGGCGCAAAACAATGAGAAGGCTGTTATCAGCTTTATGCTTTGGAGTGGGTGTGAATTTGTTTGTGATCACAGCTCCTGTTTTGTGTGATACACCTTCAAAAAATGCCCAGGATTTAGATATTAGTCCAGAAATTATTAAAAATAGTCCAGTTTTGCAACGTTGGCGGCGTCAAGTACCTAACGTGTTGGAAGATATCAAGAATGACCCTAGTTTTTCTACCAAGATACGAGTGGGGTCTTCTTACTTTTCTTCTGAGAAAGCATTTGGGGTGAATATTGGTGTGGAGGACCTGTTTATTGGTCGTACTAGTTTAACAGTCAGTGGTGAATATCAAGCGGTGTTCAATGGTCAACGCCAGATTTATGGTGCGGACTTGCATTATTATCTGCGTCCTTTGGGTAGCTACATCAATATTACACCTGTGGTGGGCTATCGGCATCTGGAAATTGACAGCTACTCCACAAATGGAGTGAATCTTGGTGCAAAACTATTGTTGGTGTTGTCTCGCGGTGGTGCAGGAGATATTTCTTTAACCCAAAGTTGGGTTGGTTTGGGTACTGGAGAAGAAGTTGGTTTAACAACAATATCAGTCGGTTATGCTCTTACCTCAAGCATCCGTATATCAACAGATATTGAACAGCAAAATAGTAAACAAAATAAAGAGACTCGCTTAGGCATTGTTTTTGAGTGGCTCCCCTAAAATAGGCTTGTTTAAACCATCCATTTTATTTTTAAAGTGGTATCGATTTATAAATCCAGCAACTTTCGCTTTGTCTAACCCGTAACTCTCATTCCATTTACAGGTGCGACAATGAAACCTAATTTTGTTGAGTGATTCCCACTCGATAAAGGATAGTTGTTTATTGGTGCAGACAGGACAAAGATCGTATTGAGCAATTAAAACGAGCTTAGAAACCACTGTAATTAAATCGTCAGGGTCAAATGGTTTAACTAATCTTATGGAAAATCCTGCATCCAGAGCAAGAGCGCCTGCTTCTTCAGAGGCGTGTGCTGTCAAAGCGATTGCAGGAATCTGGCTAACTGCGGCTGCAAGGTTTCTAACTTTTTGAATCAGTGAATAGCCATCCTCATCAGGCATGGCAACATCACTAATCAGAATATTTGGCTTTAACTGCGTAATTGCTTCAAGGGCTTCCCCTGCTGATGTCACCGCAGTCACTTGAACGTTGTACTCTTCAAAAATAACCTTAATCAAATCAAGATTATCGGTATCATCATCTACCACCAGCACCCGCAACCCATCTAACAACTGTGAAGTATCCATATGCGTGAACTCTAGCCTGAATGTGCTTGCTTACGTTGGGAATCGTGATTTTACTTATTATTGCTTAACAAATCATAAGTTTTTATGAAATTTAGTGAGTTTTCTTATTATTTTGTATGAGATTGAATCAATTTATCTATCGACAGAATGATGAATATGTAAAGCTCAATGAAATTTAAGACTTTCTTAAGATTTTCGAGGTCAAGAGAATTTGAAGTTGGGAGTAAAAACTTCTAAATTCACAATTGTGAGCATTTAACTAGCGCAAGAAACCCTGTTCCCTGTTCACTGTTCCCTGTTCCCTGTTCCCTGTTCCCTGTTCCCTGTTCCCTGTTCCCTGTTCACTGTTCACTGTTCACTGTTCCCTGTTCACTGTTCACTGTGCTTTCTTGTACAATTATGATCACCAATCTTTCATTAAGGGGTGTTAAGCCATGCCAATGGCGGTTGGAGTCATAGAAACTCAGGGTTTTCCGGCTGTGCTAGCAGCAGCGGACGCAATGGTAAAAGCTGCTGCAGTTACCATTGTTTATTATGGATTAGCGGAAAGCGCTCGCATGTTAGTTGCTGTTCGGGGACACACAGCTGAGGTAGAAAGAGCAGTTGAAGCTGGTATTGAAGCTGGTAATAACCAATCTAACGGTGGTACGGTCATTACCCACTACATTGTTCCTAATCCCCCTGAAAATGTAGAAAGTATTCTGCCAATTCATTTCACTCAAAAATCAGAACCATTCCGAATAATGTGAATGGACAGGCTGATCATTCCACCGCAGGTTCTAACATCCGAATTGTCCCAGCATCAGCATCAATTTCTACCTCTAAACCAATAGGTAATGTCATATTTTCAACACCATGTCCAATCATCGCACCATACCAAGCAGGAATGCCGAGTGGTTGAATGTGATCCCACACAACTTCTTCTAAGGTGAGAGAACCATAGTCAGCGTCTGGCAAACAATCGGAACATTGTCCAAACACAAAACCTGCAAGTTTATTAAATAAACCCGCAATTTTCAAGTGAGTCATCATGCGATCAATGCGGTAAATATTTTCGCGAGTGTCTTCTAAAAATAGAATCGCACCATTCAAATCGGGTAAATAAGGAGAACCTACAATGGCGGATAAAACAGAAAGATTTCCGCCAATCAGCCGACCTTTTGCTTTACCAGAAGTAATAGTTTGTTTGCGATATTTCACCTGCATGAGACGATCAGAATCATCGCCATCTTTTTGGTTTTGAAAAGTTACAGCTTCACCGTTAAATAAAACGCGGCGAAAATAATCTGTTTGAGTCTTTTTCCAAGAGGTTAATCCGTTAGGACCATGAAATGTCACCAGATTTGTTTGAGCATTCAATCCGAGAATTAAAGCAGTTAAGTCACTGAAACCAACTAGAATCTTGGGATTTTTGCGAATGCGCTGGTAATCAAGATAAGGTAGCATCCGGCTACATCCCCATCCACCGCGAACTGGTAAAATGGCGGCGATAGAGGAATCACCAAAAAACTGATTAATATCAGCAGCACGGTCTTTATCTTTACCTGCTAAATAACCATATCGTTCAAGTAGATGCGGTCCCAGTCGCGGGACAAGTCCCAATCCCTTGACTGCATCTATGACAATATTAAGTTCTTCACGGACAAAAACTGCACTAGCAGGAGCAACAATACCCACAATAGATCCTGGCTGCAAACGCTTGGGTTTCAATAGTGGTTTACCTGCTGCTTTTGCCAACTGAAAGGGAAAGGCAAATACTGAAGGGGTAGCAGCTAAACTTAAAAGAAAATTACGGCGGTTAATCATAAAAAGTTTTTTACACTTAGAGTAACTGCCATTAAACCACCATGTAACAGCAGGTGCAAATACAAACCTCTGTTGGTACTTGGATCTCTGTTTTGACTTATGAGTTCTGGTGCATATAAACTTAGCCAAGTCATATACGTTGAGTCAAGCTGTTTGAGACTCTCTTTGTGAGTAAATATGGTCACAATATGATGCCCATGCAGCTCCAAATAAACCAGTTATAGAACCTGATATTGCTGCCAAAACACCCCATGCAAGTGGTCCAGTCCAATTGGTAATTTCCTTTAGTATTGCGCTTCAAATGTTTATGGTAGCAGTTGTCAGATGAAAAGCTCTTTATCAATAAACGGTTTGCTCATACTATCAGGTGATGTTGCCTAAAGATTTGGAGCGATATCTTAAAGATATAAATACTTAATTAACATTTGAGACTAAAACTATGAAAAAGATTATTACGGCTAGTCTAGTCGTTTTAGCCACTGCTGGTGGATTTTTACTTAACAATCAAGCAGTTGAAGCTCACTCTCGCGGTTACTATCACTTTCGCCCATATGGATACTATCCGTATTTTGGACGTCCAATAAATTCTTGCTATCCTGCCACTCAGTGGCTTGTTGACGAAGATCCTGCGTATCATCCTCAAGCTTATGCTGATGGCTACCGTCAAGGAAAACAGAGTGCAACAAGAGGAAACAACTACAAGCCGCGTACTGCTGGTGGAGAATTTAGTCGTGGTTTTGATGACGGTTATAATGGAAAGAAATTTGCTGGTCAAAAACAAGTCGTTCCTAACGAATATAAGCCATATACTACGTCAGAATGTGGTTGGTATTAAAAAACAAGATTTTATGATTCTAGAAGTTGCAATACTCAATGTTCCCAGCGGTATGGAGAACGAGTTTGAAGCCGCTTTCGCCAAAGCATCTCCTATCATTGCTTCAATGAAAGGATACATCTCGCATGAACTCCACCGCTGCATCGAAGCTCCAAACCGCTATCTGCTTCTTGTCCGGTGGCAAACCTTAGAAGACCATACTACTGGTTTTCGTGGGTCACCTCAATATGATCAATGGAAGCAGTTACTCCACCATTTCTACGACCCATTTCCCACGGTTGAGCATTTTGAAGGGGTATTGCAGTATCACTGCAGTGAATAATTGCTTATTATTTTGGAGCAAAAGAATCTTTTCCTGCTCCACACACAGGACATACCCAGTCATCTGGTATGTCTTCAAACGCTGTCCCCGGTTCTATACCACCATCTGGATCGCCTTTTTCTGGATCATATACGTAATTGCAGACAGAACATACATAGTTTTCCATCTTTCTCTCTCTCTAAATTAAGGATCTTCTTTGCCTCAATATTATATACATTGAATTCAGTTCGTAACTCGTAATTCATTGACTAATTACGAATTACGAATTATCAATGACGAATTGTTAATAAAGAGTCGTCAAAGACCCACCTAACCATCCAGCAAAGTTTTCTTTCTGTATCGTAGAAGGATTTTTTACTGGTTTTATCTGATACCTACTAACGCGAGGATACGCCAAGGTGACAGGTAAGGTACGGAGTTCATCTTGATGGAAAATAGTGATTTGAATGATATCCATTGGTCGGTAATCTTTCAGGCGATCGCCGAACCCATTGGCTGTGATACGCAAACCATCAATAGCCAGCAACTCATCTCCCGGATCAATTCCTGCAAATTGTGCGGGTGAATCTGCGTCAACAAACTTAATCAGTTCCCGTCCATTGTCACTATTAACTTTAACTCCTAGATAAGGTTCTTCACCCTTTTCCTCCACCAGTTGCAAGCCAAATGGTTCCAGGTATTCGTTGAAAGGCAAATCTTCAGTCTTATCAATGTAGGAGTTGAAGAAATCAGTCAACTCTATACCAGCAATAAACTCAATCACCGATTGCAATTGTTCTGGAGTATAACCAATTTCATCTGTGCCAAATTGATGCCACATTTTCACCATGACATCATCTAGCGATCGCTGATTTCTAGATCGTGAACGAATCAGCAAATCTAGCAACAACGACACCATTTCCCCTTTTAAATAGTAGGAATTTTGACTATTACCGCTATTGGCATCCGGACGGTAAAGTTTAATCCATGCATCAAAACTCGATTCTGCAAGAGATTGTACCTTGCGTCCTGGAGTTGTTTCATGCCGAGCAATTT
Organism: Brasilonema octagenarum UFV-OR1; assembly: GCF_963888615.1. Taxonomy (NCBI): domain Bacteria; kingdom Bacillati; phylum Cyanobacteriota; class Cyanophyceae; order Nostocales; family Scytonemataceae; genus Brasilonema; species Brasilonema octagenarum. The sequence continues at coordinate 21,597 of NZ_CAWPKW010000282.1, forward strand.
CCTTACTCAAATTATTCAAGAATGACTTTGCATCATAAATTCCTGCGCGTAAGGGAATGAGCAAATCGTAGTAACTTGTTGTCCCTTCACAAAACCACAGTGACGATGTATAGTTTTCTTGGTCGTAATCAAAGACTTCTAGTGCTTTTGGGCGAATGCGCTTGACATTCCACAAGTGAAAGAACTCGTGTGCGACTAATTGCAGGAAGCGTTCATACTTGTCGCGATCGCGGAAACCTAAGCGCTGATAAATGAGTGTGCAGGAGTTTTTATGCTCCAAACCACCATAAGCTTGAGCAAATAAATGCAGCAGAAACACATATCGCTGATATGGTAACCCACCAAACATCCGTGCTTCTACTTCAATAATTTTCTCAATATCACTAATCATCTGCTGCAATTGGAAATTGCCTTTCCCCCAAATTGCCAGTTCATGGGATTTTCCCAATACCTCAAAGTGATGTAACTGATGGACACCAATTTCAAAAGGACTATCTACAAGGGTGTCAAAATCTGTAGCACTAAAAGTGTTTGTCTTGTGTGGAACTGATGGTAATGCTGTAGTGACTCGCCACTCTCTGTGTGGGGCTAAAACAGTGACTTGTATTGGTTGTCCTTCCCAAGCCCGTATTCTAAAAAACAGTGCTGCACCATTGAAATAGCCATGGCTAGAGTCCAAGTGATTTGTTCGCACTGATAGCTCATTTGCAAATATACGGTAATGTATAACAATTTCTGATACATCACTTGTTTCCACCTGCCAGTGATTTTTACTAATCTTGTGCCAGGACAAAGGCTTGTCATTAGCAAAAGCCGCAAAATCTTGTAAGTGCTTGGCATATTCCCGGACTAAGTAAGATCCAGGAGTCCACACTGGCAATTTCAAATCTAAAGTCGGCAACGAGTAGTCTACCAGACGTAAACTCACTTCAAATAAGTGCGTTTCTGGTTTGGGCATTGCCACCTGATAGTGAATTGCTGGTGCAGTTTCCTTGGTATAAATGTTAGTGCGAGGTGCAGTTGCTTCAGTCATCTTTGTTTATGAGTAAGAATTCTGAGTTATTAACTATTAGTTAATAGTTAAGAGTTAATGGTCAATAGTCAATAGTCGTAAGTAAAAAAACTTGCTTACTACTGTTGCCTCAGCACTTGAGACTTTTGTATACTTTATCGCTTCAGTAGATGAACGACCTGAAATTGATGAAATAAACCACGATTTTGCTATTGTCTACTTTTTTCTAGCATTCGTAACTGAGTTCGGAAAGTTTTTATTTCATCTTTTTTGGATTAGCTCATTATCTTAGGATTTTGACTTTAACGTCAATTCCTCAGTTGCTTCTCCAATGCTGAGTTTTACTTCGTTGCCGTTTTCCATATCAACTTACCTGATATAGACTATACCATTTTTCGTAATCATGAAAGTACCAATGATACACAGACAAGTCAATAGACTTACTTTACCAGAACTTCCGTAGAACACACAGGAGAGAACCAAAGGATTTAGAGAATTTTCAAGGGAGATACAAAGTAGCAATCAATGCTATGTAGTACTAGTTTATACTTTTATAACAGATTTACCACTATTATGTTAATATTATTATCATTTGGTCAACAAAAATTTTTTTATATAAATAAAAATAAAAGAATGACAAATAATCAGAAGATTATTTAGGAATTGGAAACAGGTAATTGTGAGTTTATAGTTCAGCAGCTAAAACCTACTAGACTATAAATTTAAAATCACTGAGCAATTACCAATTTCCTTTTCAGGATGACCTCAGTCTTGACTCCTCAAAGCTTGGGCTAACAGGTAAACTTTAGTCCATTCACCCATTGCTTGATGCATTTTGAGTTTTAGCGCTGAAGCTGTGTCTTCTATCGAATAACCTGCTTTACGCAACTCTAGGACTTGGCGCTGCATGGGGGTTAATTGTTCATGAAATTGTTGCCATTGCTTAGGTGTCAATCCCAAGTTATGTTCTTTTAAAGAAATTGACAGCCAGCTATCTACCAATTCTGGTTTCCCTTTGAGGGCGAATACACGTACAGCATGGTAGCTAATTTTCTCTCTGAGTCGATAGACTTCCTTGATCGGCTTATTTAGTTTTTTGGCTATTTCATCTTGAGGCTTACCTTGTAGATAGAGTCGCAACCAGTCAATAGCTTCTGAACCAAGATTTTCGTATAAATAATCCTCAAATTCCTGCTGAACTGTTTTACGCAGTGCTTGTTGCTCTTCTATCTCTTGAGCTTCTTGATATTCAGCTACTGCCTGAGTATCAACCAAGTTGATTCGATTATCACTGTCATCAGTAAGAATTTCTGCAGAGACAAGCCTAACTAAGTCTTGAGTTGGTACTTGGGTTAAACCACCACGTTGAGTTCTTCTCAAGAAATTCACGAAACGGTACGCCAGTAGAGGTTGGTTACGTACTGGTCGCAAACAATACTCTTCTACACTGGCAAACAGTAGAGCGTTCTTGAGTCTATCATCAGTTGTCAATTCTGAAATAGAAACCATTTGTTGTTGTATGTAACTATCGCTTTGCAGTAATTCTTGGATCACTTCTTGAAGTACATCCAGCACTGTCCGTTGGCGATCGCGACTCAAGGCAACCCAAGTTTGGATCTTATGACGTAACGTCACCAAACTCCCCAATCGAGTGATCAGGTTGCGGTAAGCACGAACTCTTGCAAATCCTAAGTAACGCTGACGCAAAATCTTGTAGCGGTACTCCATAGCTTGTTTGGCGATCTCCAGTTCCTTAGAGTTCAGTACCTCAAACCGATCTAAGTCATTTCCCACAAGCCATTTGACTATACTTTCTCTATTGGCAAAACTTTGTTCTGGACATTCGATATCCAGGCGTTTGAGCCAATATTGTGTCAGTTTTTCCGCCTCCAAAACCATAGTGAGATTGCGCTCCTCGAAACCCTGTTTTAAAGTCTGCATCACAACCCCCTTTTTCTCCGTCCCTCTTTATTTCTTTACTGCCAGCTGCACCCGATTTGATGATGTCCATGATGACATCTGATGTGTCTCCTCTGTTATTACGTTTTGACTCACTAAAGTTATGCAGGTAGTTTTAAATTTCGATGCATCCTCACAATCTTGAACTACGGCAAATCAAGCTTTCTGAGCTTTTCTGACGACTTTTTCTAAAGTTAAATTTTTGTAAACTTAGAATATGTTGTCTTGACTCAGAAAAACGATCTACCCAAAATATATAAGGTGACAAGATATTTTGATTCAGGGATCAGGAAAAACTAACATTTTGCACCCGATAATTTTGGCGAATTTGATCCACCTCTCCAGACGTTGTTTTACAATATATGTTTCAAACAGTATACTAGCTAATTTTTATACTAAAAATTAGCTAGATTGTGTATCTATAACAACTCAGCAGGATATCATTTGAATTTTACAACATAAATGAATCCAGACATTGTGAGTTTGTATTCATCTTTAAAAGGCTTACATAATTTTGAAAAAAAGAGCAGTCGTTTATCGGCAAAAAATGACGAGTCAAAATGTATACCTAATGTTAGCAAAAAGCTATGAAAAATTAAGAGGTACCCTGATGGATACCTTTAAAAACTACTGGCTTGTTCAATCGGCTAAAGTTTCAGCGAACATCCTCATAAAACTGCTTTAGGTATTGTGGCGAGACGCCTATACCCCAAAGAAAGCCAATGGCAAGATATATGCCTGTCGCTTTGAAAAAACCCCAATGTGCCACACGGCGATCGCTACTTTGGACAATGCGGTTCACCAGACGGATTTTCCCCTGTCGCACCAGCTTCAGGCATAAGTCAGCTTCTTCCATGATTGGAATATTGCTGTCAAAACCTCCACATTTCCAAAAATCAGCACGACGTGCAAATATGACTTGATCACCAAACAACAAGCGCAGTCCTTGAAAAAACAGATGTGGGCGAAAAAGTAATGGCGCGTAGTAACTTTTTACAAAGTTGTGCAGTGATACTCCCCATCGAGTGGTTCTATCACCTGTCATCAAAGAAATAAAACCTCCCCCGGCAACAGTTTTGTCTACTAGTGTTTGCTCAATGACTGCGACAAGATCGTCTGGAACTAAGGTGTCTGCATGTAAAAAACAAAGGATTTCTCCGGTTGCAACCTCCGCGCCTTGATTCATTTGTGCAGCACGTCCACGTTTTTTGGCAGCAATAACAGAAACTCCAGCCTTTTGAGCTATAGTAACGGTTTCGTCAGAACTGCCACCATCTACAATTAGTACCTCCTGAACTGGAGGTACCAATATAGTAAGATGGCGGAGAGTGCGTGCCAGACACTCCGCCTCGTTTAAGGTAGGAATAATTATTGAGACACTAGACATAGATTAGTCATGAGTCACTAGGATAGCTGATACTCTGGTTAACACCGTTTGCTTACGATGAACTTAGCTTGTTAGCTACTCATGAGTAAACATGAAACTTTTGACTGTGAACGACCGACTATCAACTAACCACCAACTACCTGCGTACAATTGGATTTTCCACTGATTGTCGGTATTGTTCGACTTCTTGTGTATAACCTATAGGCAAGACAGCTTCAACGTTTTCATGGGGACGAGGAATGATCACCCAAGATTCAAGGGTTCCGCCATGAACATGTTCTATAGCCTCAATACCAGCCTGCATCGAGGTTTTTACCTCTGATACATCCCCACGAATATTAACTGTAAAGCGAGCACTACCCACTCTTATATATCCTACAAGAGTGACTCGACCTGCTTTCACCATAGCATCCGCTGCTGCTAGCACAGCAGGAAAACCTTTTGTTTCAATTGATCCAACTGCCTGTAGTGGCATTGGTTGTCTCCTATGTCAAACGTATGTGGCGCTACTGAATCATTGTACGAATCTTCCCACAGATTTCATAGTAGGTGTCCATGATCTTTGTTTTCAACCGCTCATACATCCAGAACGAATTGAAGGCGATCAAACACGTACCAAAAACGGAGCGCGACTCCAGACTCAACCGAAAGGCAACCTGCAACGCCGGATAGTATTTGTGTCCATGAGTCTAGACCATAAGTAGCATCTGTTATTTGATAGATTTTGCCTAGTGTATATACTGAAACGAAAACTCGTTAACTCAATGAGTATAGATTTAAAAAATTTGTAGATAAAGCCTAATAGTTAAAGAATTATAAGTGAATATACTGCACCTCAAAAAGCAATTATCTTTTAAAATTAAGTATCGTATAGCACATAAAGACAATTAGGAGAGAAGTTATACAGCATTAAAAGTTACAAACTAATACGGCAAAGAACTGTCCTAAATGCTTAAAGAGCGGTGAGACAGCCAGGAGTTTATCTCAAAGGCAAACCCTTTGAAATAAGCTGCGGTGCTGTAATAACTAGGGGTGTAAGGGAATAAGGGTATAGGGGTTTAGGGGACTCCATTTCTGGGCGTCCGCTTGCGCTTACCTGTATCGCGTTCACCGTTTATGTGCCTTGGTACAGCGTAGGGTGCTGCGATCCAATTAGTAAGTCCTGCGAACAGGCACTCTTGGCGGGTAGGCTACCGCAAACTTATCGGTTTTTAGGCATGGGAATGTCAAAACTAAAGTATCTGATATCTTACAGCGTCGATTTTTGTAGCTCTTGCTCAAAGAAATAACAAATAAACATATTCATGATTTCCTATCAATATTTTTACATCAGAAGGAAATACAATGCAAGAAGTAAAGGCAATTAAGACTTTATTACCACTTCTAAGATTGTATCCTTGGGTCATTCCAGTAATTATCATTCTAGGGATATTCTCCTCTTTATTTGAGGGATTAGGAATTAGTCTGTTTATACCTTTTCTCCAGACTCTAGATACAACAAACTCACAAAGAGGCTCTAGTAATTTACTAGTTAATTTTCTTAATCAAATATTCATCAACATCCCACAAGATAAACATCTGTTCATAATACCAGTGTGTATTTTGGGGTTAGTTATACTAAAAAACTGCCTTGCCTACATCAGTACTCTTCTTGGTCATTGGCTGTACTGGCATATTGGACAGCGTTTGCTGTGCAAAATTTTTCAGCAGCTTTTAAGCGTGAGTTATAGTTTTTTGGACTCTCATGCATCAGGTAAATTGCTGAATACACTGGATATCGAAACTTGGCGAACTTGCGATGCTATTTTTCTGCTCGTTAATATCGCTATCAGTCTGTGTACAGTTTTTGTTTTTGTGATTCTGCTGATGCTGACATCTTGGCAACTAAGTTTGTTGGTTACTGTTGCCTTGGTGCTTATTTCACTAACTATACAGTATGTAACGCGCAGGGCAACAAAGCTGGGTAGAGAGTCAGTACAGGCACACAATAATCTCGCTAATCGGGTTATGGAAGGGTTTTACGGAATGAGGGAGATTCGCGCTTTTGGTCACGAATCTTACGAACTCAAACGTTTTGAACAAGCAACAATCCATTCACGTATTATCGCTCTGAACTTGGCTAAGCTTTATTCAATTACTGGACCACTGTCGGAAGTTTTAGCAGTTGCTTTATTAGTATTTATTTTGATGATCGCTCTGCAACAACAGTCTAACGTTCCTACATTATTAACATTTATTTTTATGCTTTATCGTCTCCAGCCCGTCGTGAGGCGGTTAGATACTGAGCGTGTGAATTTGATTGGTTTATTGGGTGCTGTAGAAGATGTGATGTCATTTTTAGATATAACTGAGAAACATAATATTTGCTCCGGTGATATTGAATTTCAACGTTTACAAGGAGGAATTACTTTTGAAGCTGTTAACTTTTACTACAATACTTCCGAAAAACCTGCACTTCAGGATATTTCGTTTTTTATACCCCGAGGTAAAACTACTGCAATAGTTGGACCTTCAGGTGCAGGTAAATCTACAGTCATTGGGTTAATTTGTCGCTTTTATGAAACTGAATATGGAGAGATATCTGTTGATAATCATCCTCTACAAAAGTTAAATTTATCTTCTTGGCGCAGTCGCATTGCTATTGTCAGTCAGAATATTTATATCTTTAATACAACAGTAGGAGAAAATATAGCCTATGGTCGCTTGGATGCAACAAAAAGCGAAATTATCGCCGCCGCTAAAAAAGCGAGTGCCCACGAATTTATTAGTCAGTTACCTGAAGGTTACGATACTATAGTTGGCGATCGCGGCATTCGGCTTTCAGGAGGACAAAAGCAACGCATAGCCTTAGCCCGCGCGATCATTCGCGAACCAGAGATTTTGATTCTTGATGAAGCAACTAATGCTTTAGATAGTCTTTCTGAAAATTTCATTCAGGAAGCTCTCAATTCCTTTAGTCAAAATCGTACCGTGATTGTGATTGCCCACCGTTTATCTACTATTAAGCAGGCAGAGCAAATTATTGTCCTGGAAGAAGGACGGATTGTTGAACAAGGCAATCTCCAGTATTTACTTAAACTCAATGGATTATTTGCCAAGCTTTATAATCTGCAATCTGGTAGTACTCAAGTTTAACAGTTAACAGTTACCAGTTATCAGTTACCAGTTACCAGTTACCAGTTACCACTGTTTACTGTTCACTGTTTCAAGCTCAAGTTTAAATATTTAGGTTATGGAAAATCATGGAAAGTCAACCTCTCGTTTCTGTTATCACTCCCTTTTTCAATACTGAAAAGTTTATCCAGGAAGCAATAGAAAGTGTGCTCACCCAATCCTATCAAAATTGGGAGTTATTATTAATAGATGATGGTTCCAGTGATGGAAGTACTGTCATTGCTCAGCATTATGCAGATTTGTATCTAGAAAAAGTGCATTATTTTGAGCATGATGATCACCAAAATCTTGGTAAAAGTACTTCTCGAAACTTGGGGATCAGCAAGGCAAAAGGCAAGTATATTGCTTTTCTGGACGCTGATGATGTCTTCTTGCCACAAAAACTAGAACAGCAGGTGGCAATTTTACAATCTCAACCTGAGACTGGTATGGTATATGGACCAACTCAACATTGGTATAGTTGGACCGGTGAACAACAAGATTACCAACGTGACAATATTAGACCACTTGGAGTTCAGCCGAATACTTTGTTTCATCCACCAAGCTTAGTAACTCAGTTTTTAAAAATTGTTGGAATCGTACCTTGCACCTGCGGATTGCTGATACGACGGGAGGTTATAGAAGCTGTCTCCGGATTCGATGACACTATTCAACATATGTTTGAGGATCAAGTGTTGCTAGCAAAAATTTGCTTGCATGCTCCTGTATATGTAGATAGTAACTGCTGGGATAGATATCGCCAACACTCAGAGTCTAGTTGTTCTAAGGCAATCCAAACAGGAAAGTATCATCCTTTGAAACCTAATCCTGCACATCAGATTTATTTGAACTGGCTACAGAAGTACATCACTACACACCGAGTGCAAGACGCTGAACTCTCGAATGCACTAGAAAAGGCTCTTTACCCCTATCACCATCCTATGTTGTACTTTCTATTGCGAGTAAAAAACAAAGTCGCGCGAATTGCACGCAAAAAATTTCCTGGTTCTGTTCACCGCTTTTTAGGAACGCAATTGCTTGGTGATAAATATATTCCTCCTACAGGGGCTATGGATTTTGGTAGCTTGCGACGGGTTACGCCCATGAGTCAAGCCTTTGGCTATGATAGAGGTCAGCCTGTTGACCGCTATTATATTGAAAACTTCCTTGCCCATTATCAAGAGGATGTTCGTGGGCGTGTTTTAGAGATTGGTGATGATAACTATACCAGACAGTTTGGTGGCTATGTCTCTAGCAAGGACTCTGTTCAACGCATCACCCAAAGCGACGTACTTCATGTGACAAAAGGCAATCCCAAGGCGACGATCGTTGGAGATCTTACTTGTGGGGACAATATTCCATCAAATAGCTTTGACTGCTTTATTCTGACGCATACAATCCAGCTTATTTACGATGTACGGGCGGCGATTAAAACAGTTCACCGCATCCTTAAGCCTGGAGGAGTCGCTTTGGTGACAGTTCCTGGCATTAGTCATATTGGTGATTATCAGTGGGCTGATTACTGGTGTTGGAGTTTTACTGCTTTATCAGTTAAGCGTATGTTTGAAGAGTTCTTCCCAGCAGAAAATCTCCAAATTGAAACTCACGGGAATGTACTCGTTGCTAATGCTTTTCTCTATGGGATCGCAAGTGAAGAATTGCGTCAGGAAGAATTAGATTATCGCGATCGCAATTACCAAGTCACAATTACTATCAGGGCAGTCAAACCAGATACTGTATGAAAATACCTGGAGTTAGTAAACTGCGGCGAATGGCTAAACGCTTGCGGGGGCGTTTAGCACCGGGGGGTCTTATTTTGATGTACCATCGTATCACAGAAGTGGAATCTGACCCCTGGTCAATTTGTGTTAGTCCTCGCCACTTTGCCCAACAGATGGAAGTCTTACACAAGTTTGGCGAAGTTGTTTCGTTACAGCAATTAAACCAGACATTGCAACAAGGCAAAACTCCTCATTGGCAGATAGCAGTCACTTTTGATGATGGTTATACAGATAATCTCTATAACGCCAAACCGCTGTTAGAACGTTACGATATTCCTGCCACTATGTTTTTAACCAGTGGATATATGGAACAAAAACGTGATTTGTGGTGGGATGAACTTAATAGGTTGTTGCTGGAACCTGGTTGTTTACCAGAAGTTCTTTGTTTAGAGATTAACGGTACAACCCATCGCTGGGAATTAGGTACAGCAGCCAATTACAGTGAGGAGGAATATCAGCGCGTAGACGCAAAGCGGCTTGTCGTCAGACATCGCCACTGGAGGGCGTTAGGGGAAGATAACCCCACTCCTCGCCATACTCTTTATCGCACACTTTACTGGCTGTTATCACCTTTGCTGCCAGAAGCACGACAAAAGGTTATGGATCAAATGCTGGCGTGGGGTGATTGTGTTCCAACACTGCGCCCAAATCACCGCATTTTGAATTTAGAGGAAGTGTCTACTCTGGGAAGTGAGTTAATTTCAATTGGTGCACATTCTGTAACACACCCATTTTTATCTTTCTTACCTACTGCCCGACAGAGGGAAGAGATTCAAGACAGCAAGACTCATCTTGAGGAGATTATAGGACAAAAAGTGGTGAGTTTTGCGTATCCTCACGGCAACTATTCTGAAGAAACAGCAGGTTTGGTGCGGGAAGCGGGATTTATGAGTGCTTGCACGACTTATCCTCGTACTGTCCGGAGGCAGTGCGATCGCTTTCAATTACCTCGCGTTGTCGTTGAGGACTGGGATGGTGAAGAGTTTGCCAAACAGTTGTCTGAGTGGAGAGCAAGCTAAACGGTTTATCAAAGAGAATCATTCGTCAGTCGTCAGAAGTCAAAAGTCAGAATTCTTTATTTCTTTTTTCTGAATACTGAATTCTGACGACTGAATTCTTCTTCAACTTTCCACTTCAGCGACTTCCTTAGGTACACCAGCTGTCAACACTTCATGACCTGTTGATGTTACCAAAACATCGTCCTCAATCCGAATACCAATACCAACCCAACGTGGATCTGTCTGTGGCTGGTCTTCTGCTAGCTTGGTATCTGGTACTATATAAAGTCCTGGTTCTACTGTCAGCACCTGACCTGGTTGTAAAATCTGTTGGTTATCCTCACCATGTTGATAAACACCCACATCATGAACATCTAAACCTAGCCAATGACCAGTACGATGCATATAGTATGGCTTGTATTTTTCTTCTTCAATGAGCTTGTCAATTTCACCCTTGAGTATACCAAGTTCAACTAAGCCTTCTGTCAGGACACGTACGGCTGTATCGTGAATTTGTTTGTAGGGATTACCTGGTTGAACTTGGGCGATCGCCTGCTTTTGTGCTTCCAAAACAATCTCATAAAGCCTCTTTTGTTCTGGCGTAAATTTGCCACCCACCGGAAATGTACGCGTAATATCAGAGTTGTAATAACTATAAGCACAACCAGCATCAATCAGCAGTAACTCATTGTCCTGCATTTGTCGGTCATTTTCAATGTAGTGCAAAATACAGGAATTGACTCCAGAAGCGACTATTGAAGGGTAAGCTGGTCCGAGTGCACCACGGAGGCGAAAGATGTGTTCAATTTCCGCTTGAACTTCATACTCGTACCGCCCTGGTTGTGTAAATTTGATGGCGTGATTGTGTGCTTCAACTGCAATATCCGCAGCTTTACGCATCAAGTCCAATTCTGCTTGACTTTTCCTTAATCTCATGCTGTGCAGAATTGGACCAGTATCTTCAATCGCGATTGGTCCTGTACCGCGCTTGGGATAAGTCCGCATTAAACGTTGCCAAAGATTAAGGATTGTGTCGTTGAAAGTGCGATCGCGTCCGAGATGGTAATATATGCGATCAGACTTTTCCAAATACTGTGGCAACTTTTCATCGAGTTCGGCGATCGGGTAAGCCTCATCTGCACCATACACTTGTTTTGCGGCTTCTACCCCACAGCGATAACCACTCCAGACTTCCCGCTCCCTATCTTTAGGTTGGACAAATAACACAAACCGATGTTCTGGGTGTGATGGTGCTAAAACTGCTACTGCTTGTGGTTCGTTAAACCCAGTTAGATAATAAAAGTCGCTGTCTTGGCGAAAAGCGTATTCTACATCATTGTGCATCACCGCTGTTGGCGCGCTACGAAAGATTGCAGTTCCATTCCCAATTTTTGACATCAATTGCTCACGGCGCTGCTGATATTCTGCCTGCATCATTCTAATGGTGTTTCTTGATTAATTATTGTTTCAAAAGTACTCAAAACTATAAGTTTCTTTAGTTAGTTTGTACTTACTCTCATCCAGACCCATTATAGACTCTTTGATAAATTATTTGTAGTTTTTATACCTCAACTATGGTAATACTTGCTTGATACATTTATAAACATAGAGTAAAAAATAATACTATTTACTGATGAGGTGGTCGCTACAGTATTGTTACTCTAGAATAAGATATGCCTTGTATTAAGTTGTACAAAACTGTTTAAGTTAAGTATGTTTTGCACGAGCAAAGATTGCGCTTTTGAACTCAAGGTTAGTATCTTGAGTTAGTGTTGCTCTTGCCCAAATCAAAAAAACTCAGTTTTGAAGCGTGCAAAGTATAGCTTAAAACAAGTTCCTCACTCAAGCGATAGATAAGAATGGCTAAATTTCCCATCATCGAATACGACCAACTCAGTGATCCCTACGTCAAAGCAATATATGAAGAAATTCAGGTTGAACTTGGATTTGGCATAGTGCCAAATTTATTCAAATCCATGACAATCAATCCTGAGATATTGGAAGCGAATTGGAAGAAATTTCGCAGTACTATCCTCAAAGGAGATGTTCCACGCACACTCAAGGAAATGCTAGGAATTGCTATTTCCCAGTTTAATAATAGTCCCTATGCACTGAATGTGCATTTGCATGGATTATCATCATTAGGGATGAGCGAAGAAGTTTTAAGAACCCTAGTTTCAGATTTTGCAGCCTGTCCGCTACCTGAACGTGAAAAAGCAGTGATCAGCTTTGGTTTGAAAGCCGCGACTGAACCGCACACGCTCACGAGTAAAGATTATCAACACCTTTATGACTTAGGTTTAGACAATTCTGAAATATTTGAGATTGTCGCCACAGCAGATTTATTTACAAGTATTAATAAATACACGGATTCAATTTCGCTAGAAATTGATACATTATGACTTCTTCTCTCCCCGTCTCTATTGGTACTCGGCTAGAACAACAGGACTATCAGCAACTGTTGTTCCTTTCCCGTCGCCTGCTTGCTGAAGCTCAAGCGCTTTCCAGTAGGATCGCAGCTGTTAATGAAATTGCGACCGCCATCAATCGTTCGCTGAAGCTGGATGAGATTTTGCGAGTTGTTAGTAAACAAGCAAAATGGTTGTTAGACTTTGAGCATTGTAGTGTTTGCCTGAGCGATACTAATGATTCTTGGCGTATCGTAAAGCTGTTCGGTCCTACTGTCGAAGTCAAGTTTTCTGATACAACAGAAATGGGTGTCGTTGGCATTAGTCTGAAAACAGGTCAAGCCCGACTGATTCATGAAAAACCTACAAGGGGTTTTCTTAGCCAGTACCAATCGCAGATCATCATTCCATTGGAATGTGATAATCGCGTGCTTGGTACAATCAACTTTGCCACCTCAGCAGCAAGAAGTTACACTCAAGAAGATTTACGCATTGGCTATTTACTAGCAGTGCAATTATCTGCAGCCATCCGTAATGCTGAACGCTTTGAAGAGTTAAATCGGCTGTATCTTGAATTAGAAAAAGAAAAAAGCAAGACAGATAAATTGCTTTTGAATATACTACCAATAGATATTGCCTCTGAACTCAAGCAGACTGGCGCTGTTAAGCCTCTCTACTATGAATCTGCTTCTGTTCTGTTTACAGACTTTAAGAATTTTACTAAGTTATCAGAACAGTTGACTCCACAGGAATTGGTCGATGAACTAGATTATTGTTTTTCTTGTTTTGATCAGTTTACTGAAGCGCATGGCTTAGAAAAATTGAAAACAATTGGTGATAGTTACATGTGTGTTGGGGGAATTCCAACTCACAATAAAACTCATGCAATTGATGCTGTGCTAGCTGCTATCAATATTCGCACTTTTATGGAATGGCGTAAAAAAGAAAAAGCGCTTTTAAATCAACCATATTGGGATATTCGTATCGGTATTCATTCAGGTCCATTATTAGCAGGTGTGATTGGACACAAGAAATTCGCTTACGATGTCTGGGGTGACACTGTTAACACCGCTTCTAGAATGGAATCATCTGGTCTGACTGGAAGTATTAATATTTCTCTTTCAACTTTTGAGTTAATTAAAGATCTTTTTCTAGTTGAATCTAGAGGCAAAGTTAATGCCAAAAATAAAGGCGAAATTGATATGTATATTGTTAAAGGTATTAAAGATAGTTTAGCTATAGACCCGACAGGTTTATTACCAAATAAGGAATTTAATGATCTATATTTTACTATCCAACCAGATACAGATACATTAATTGAGGAGAGCCTTATTGATCAGGAGTGAGAAATGTCATCTCAGGATTTAAACCGTAAAGTCTCGAAACAAAGCTTGGAAAAACTCATCGAAACACTAGAACTGTCTGATTTACAAAAACAGTTTCTGCGTTCTCGCTGGCTAGAACAAGTCTCGTGGACGTCACAGCGGGCTAAGCAGTCTCGTAACTGGTATTACAGACTGCGACTAACAGCAATCATAGGTGGTATTATTGTTCCTATATTAGTGGGTTTAAATATTAACGACAAAAATGTTGCTTCGTCTGTTCGGTGGGGTGCGATCGCTCTCAGCGGAGTCGTTGCTATCAGTTCCGCTGTAGAAGAGTTTTTTCACTATGGGGAACGCTGGCGGCATTATCGGCATACGGCGGAGTCTCTGAAGACTCAAGGCTGGCAATTCTCTCAATTGAGTGGACTCTACAGTGATTACAACACTCATCAAGAAGCTTTTTCTAATTTTGCAACTCAGGTTGAAGATATCCTCCAGCGTGATGTTAATGTCTATGTTACCGAAGTTGTGCAAAACAAGGAAAAGCAAAAAGAAGATCCTCAGCAGGCGTTCATTAAACAAATCATTCCTCAATCACCGACAGAGAACAAGGCTTCGGAGAAGAACATTTCAGAGGAGAAAAAGTAGTAGTGTAGGGTGGGCACTGCCATATTAACCCTCATATAGTGGGCAGGATCTAACTGGCAGTGCCCACCTATGTGTGTTTCAAAAATCAAATAGGATTCCTATATATTTTATTAGCAGTACTGTTAATTTACAGCATTTTTCTGCTTTGGTGGGCATTGCCTACAAATATCTAAAGCACTCATCTGATTTGCTTTTGGGCAATGCCCACCCTACGGGTGTTGATAAATAAAAGCAGTACTGTTAATTTACAGCTATTTTCTGTAAAGTGGGCATTGTTTAGTGTAGAGATGTTGTATGCACTTTCATTACAGCCGTGTATTGCACGCAGCCGAGAAGCAGTATAAGTCGAAAAAGTGATGGGTTTTGAAAATGACATCTTTATCAGCTACGCCCACATTGATAACCAGCCGCTGAGTGAAGGGCAGGAAGGATGGATTTCGGATTTTCATCGCGCGTTGGAAATCCGTTTGGCACAACTACGGGGAGAAAAACCTAAAATTTGGCGAGATGAAAAATTGCAAGGCAATGATTACTTTGGCGATACGATTGTAGAACGATTTCCCAAGGTGGTGTTGCTGCTTTCTGTACTCTCACCCAGGTATGTGAAGTCAGAGTGGTGTATCAAGGAATTGCAGAAATTTTGTGAGGCTGCTGCGATGACTGGTGGCGTTCGTCTTGCGGAGAAATCACGGATTTTTAAAGTCATCAAAACCCCAATTGCTCGAAATGAACATCCCCCGGAAGTGCAAGAACTTTTGGGGTATGAGTTTTATCAGTTGGATCAGTCTGGGCGTCCAATTGAATATAGTAAGATATTTGGTGTTGAAGCTGAACGCAATTATTGGACGAAAATCAACGATTTGGCTTATGACATTAAACAAATGCTAGATAGTTTTTCCAGTCATGATGACAACGGTGCGGCTAAACAAAATCCTGTTGCATCTACTGGAACCACTATTTATTTAGCAGAAACGACTTTTGATCTTGTTGAAGAACGAAACAAAGTTAAGCGAGAGTTGCAGCAACGGGGTTATGTTGTTTTGCCAGAACAATCTCTCTCTCCTTACTATCCGGATTTTGAACAGGTTGTGTGTGAAAATTTAGAGCGCTGCAAACTTTCGATTCATTTGATTGGTGCTAAGTATGGTATCGTGCCGGAAGGAGCAGATAAGTCAGTCGTTGTTTTACAAAATGAACTGGCAGTTAAGCACAGTCAAAAGTCTCCGGAATTTTTGCGTTTGGTTTGGATGCCAGTGGGATTACAACCACAAGAACCGCGTCAGGAAGAACTGATTCAATCTCTGCAAAGTGAACCTAACTTGCTACAGACAAGCTTGGAAGAACTCAAGACTATTATTAAAGATAAACTTAATTCTAAGCCGCAGCCACCAAAAGAGGTTATTGCAGAAGATGGACCATTACGAGTTTACTTGATTTGTGACCAGCGGGACTTGGAGGCGATCGCCCCATTAGATGACTATCTCTACAACCAAGGCTTTGAAGTCATATTACCCTTGTTTGAAGGAGATGAAGCGCAGGTGCGTCAAGATCATCAAGAGCAATTACAAATGTGTGATGTGGTGATTATCTACTGTGGTAATATTCAAGAACCTTGGCTGCGAACAAAGCTGGGAGACTTACGAAAAATTTACGGTTATGGTCGCTCAAAACCCATGCTGGCTAAGGGAATTTACATGGGTGAACCGCATACGCCACAAAAGCAACGGTGGTGTCGCACTCGCGAAGCACAGTTAATCACAAATGTCAAGGAATTGGAATTATTCGTAGCCCAACTCATCCAGGGAGGGCAACGGTGATGCTGGAAACCCAAACTCGCCTGAATCCTTTTCCGGGATTGCGACCTTTTGAAGCGCATGAAAACTATTTGTTTTTTGGGCGGGAAGGGCAAACGGATGAGTTACTCCGCAGGCTGCGGCGTCATCGGTTTTTAGCAGTTGTCGGCACATCGGGAAGTGGTAAATCTTCGCTGGTGAGAGCTGGGTTACTTCCGGCGCTGTTGGGTGGATTCATGACACAGGCTGGCTCAAGTTGGCGGGTGGCGGTGATGCGTCCGGGAAATGACCCCATCGCGAATTTGGCACAGGCGCTGAATCATCCAGATGTTTTTGGTTTAGATACAGAAGATGCCCTAATTCAAACAATTATTACTGAAACAGTTTTACGACGCGGTGCTTTAGGACTAATCGAAGTTGTCCAGCAGGCGAGAAAACCCAGTGATGAAAATTTGCTGGTTGTGGTTGACCAATTTGAGGAATTGTTTCGATTCAAGCAAAACTCTCCTAGGAAAGATTCTGGGGATGAAGCCGCCGCATTTGTCAAGCTGCTTTTGGAAGCAACTCGTACTAAGTTGGATTCACAAACCTCACCCCGCCCTCCGGGCACCCCTCTCCTTACTAAGGAGAGGGGCAGGGGTGAGGTGATACCTGTGAACGCAACTCGGTATCAACAGCAGGAGTTGCCAATTTATGTTGTGCTGACAATGCGCTCGGATTTTTTGGGCGATTGTGCGCAATTCCGGGATTTACCGGAAAAGATGAATGACAGTCAGTACTTGATTCCACGCTTAACGCGCGACCAACTGCGAGCAGCAATTACAGGTCCGGTTGGCGTTGGCGAAGAGGAAATCACGCCACGCTTAGTAAATCGGCTGATTAATGATGTGGGCGATAACCCAGACCAGTTGCCGATTTTGCAACACGCGCTGATGCGGACTTGGAATTACCACAAACTTGGAGAACCAATCGACCTGCAACATTATGAGGCGATTGGTGGGATGGATAAGGCGCTGTCCCAACATGCGGACGAAATTTATAACCAATTACCAGATGAGAACTGCAAAAAAATTGCCGAAAAATTATTTAAATGTCTCACAGAGAAAGGTTCCGATAGTCGCGGGATTCGCCGTCCGACAAAACTGAGTGAAATTTGTGCAGTTGCGGAAGCGACAGAAGCAGCAGTTATCGATATTGTAGAGCAGTTCCGCGCTCCTGGTCGCTCATTTCTCATGCCGCCTGTGGGTGTGAGGTTGGATGAAAATTTGGTACTGGATGTTTCCCATGAAAGTTTCATGCGGGTTTGGCAGAAGTTAAAAGACTGGGTGGAAGAAGAAGCACAGTCAGCTCGAATTTATCGCCGTTTGGCGGAAACCTCAGCACTGTACCAGGAAAAGCAAGCCGGACTCTGGCGTGATCCAGAACTTACGATTGCTTTGAAATGGCGAGAACGCAATAAACCGAATCAAGCTTGGGCTGGGCGTTATAACCCGCAGTTTGAACAGGCAATGCAGTTTTTAGATGAGAGTGCTAGAACTCGTGATGTTGAGGAGGTTGAGAAAGAGCGACAACAGAAAGAGCAACTGAGGCGACAAAAAGAGAAAATTCAACTTCAAAGAAAAGCCCTGATTGCTCTACTTGTTGGTTTTCTTGCTGCCACTGGGTTTGGGCTGGCGGCTTTCTTTCAATACCGCCAAGCTCAACAAAATGAAATCAAAGCTTTCAGAACATCCTCAGAAGCGTTTTTTTATTCCAACCAACAGTTGGATGCTTTGCTGGAAGCTCTGAGAGCAGGAACAAAACTGCAAAAAGCAACCTGGGGAATAGCCGAAACCCAACTTCTGGCACAAGTTGTGCCCACGCTACGGCAAGCAGTCTATGGTATCAGGGAGCGCAATCGTTTAGAAAAACATAGCAATACGGTTCGGGCCGTTAGTTTCAGTCCCGACGGCAAGACGATTGTTTCTACCAGTTGGGACAACACGGTACGGTTGTGGAACCTACAAGGGCAGTTGCTCGAAACCCTCAACGGTCATAGCAGTGCGGTCATTGGCGTCAGTTTCAGTCCCGACGGCAAGACAATTGCTTCCGCCAGTTCGGACAAGACCGTACGGTTGTGGAACCTGCAAGGGCAGTTGCTCAAAACTTTCAATGGTCATAGCGCTGAGGTCATTGGCGTCAGTTTCAGTCCCGACGGCAAGACAATTGCTTCTGCAAGTTGGGACAATACGGTACGGTTGTGGAATCTGCAAGGGCAATTGCTCAAAACCTTGAGTGGTCATAGCGATCAGGTCATTGGCGTAGCTTTCAGTCCCGACGGCAAGACTATTGCTTCGGCAAGTTCTGACAAGACGGTACGGTTGTGGAATTTGCAAGGGCAATTGCTCAAAACCTTGAATGGTCATAGCTCTGGGATCATTCGCGTAGCTTTCAGTCCCGACGGTAAGACAATTGCTTCGGCAAGTTGGGACAAGACGGTGATTTTGTGGAATTTGAATCTCGACGATTTACTGGTGCGCGGTTGTGATTGGGTGCGTGATTATTTGCAGACGAACCCGAATGTGAGTGAGAGCGATAGACATCTGTGTGATGGGATTAAGTAGGTGGAAAAAAGTTCTGTGTGTTATCGTCTAAGTTGGCTGCTAGCGAGCCGTGAGATACTGCACCGATAAAGTTTGCCAGGGGATCGCTACTGGAAGTCGGTGGATTCTGGTTCTGGGGATTTCTGTCAGCTATCTTGCACCCTCCGGGTTCGCCAGTCGCTCATGGGGGAAACCACGCCAGGTCGCACAACGGGGGGAAC
>NZ_CAWPKW010000283.1:0-2345 GCF_963888615.1 Brasilonema octagenarum UFV-OR1
TTCCCTGTTCCCTGTTCCCTGTTCCCTGTTCCCTGTTCCCTGTTCCCTGTTCCCTACCTCTACGAGTCAATTCAGAAATAAAACCGGATTCCTATAACAATAGTAAGTAGCTCAATTTATGAATTAAACAGGAGCGAGGAAAATGAAAGCAATAGTAATCAAAGAATACGGCAATGATGACGTTCTAAATTATGCCGATGTCGAACGCCCAGAGCCGAAGGCGGACGAAGTTTTGGTGAAAGTTCACGTCGCGGGGGTTAATCCGGTTGACTGGAAAATCCGCAACGGTGTGGGCGAAAGGCTCGGTTTGAAACTACCGATCATGCTCGGCGGCGAGATTGCTGGAACAATCGAAAGAATTGGCGATGATGTCAGAGGTTTCAAACAAGGTGATGCGGTTTACGGCATCATACGCTCTGGAGGTTTCGCCGAATACGCGATCGCCAAAATGGGGGATATTGCGTCTAAACCCCAAAGTCTCGATTTCGAGAACGCGGCGGCGGTTCCACTCGGCGCGTTAACCGCATGGCAGGCGATTTTTGATTTAGCCCATCTCAGCAGCGGGCAAAGAATTTTGATAACCGGCGCGTCAGGCGGAGTCGGTTCACTGGCTGTTCAACTTGCCAAAGCAAAAGGCGCATACGTCATCGGTACGGCTTCGGGACGCAATGAAGAGTTCGTCAGAGATTTAGGCGCGGATGAGTTCGTTGATTACACGAAGCAAAACTTTGAACAAGTCGTTAAAGACGTTGATGTCGTCTTCGATGCAGTCGGCGGCGACACGTTTGAAAGAGCGTTCCAAACTTTGAAAAAAGGTGGCTTTCTGGTAACGTCAGTGGAGTTTCCGTCCGAAGAAAAAGCGCAGGAATTTGGCGTCAAGTCCGCGCGGGTTCATTGCAAGCCAAACGCGGAACAATTAGCTGCCATCAGCGCATTGGTTGACGAAGGCAAATTAAAAGCGCACGTCGCAACCGTTTTGCCGCTTGTAGAAGTCAAAAAGGCATTCCAACTTTCCGAAAGTGGGCGCACACGCGGCAAAATTGTTTTGCAAATTGGCACATAGTTTTGAACTGGAGTTTAGCGCGAAATCGCCAAAATCTGGGAAATCATCCGGTTTGCTTGCGACAAATAACCACCACCAAATAAATTGAAATGGTTCAAAATGTGATACAGGTTGTAGAGAGTTTTTCTTTGCTCATACCCTTCATCTAACTGCCAAACTTCGTTGTAACCTCGATAAAACGCAGCAGAGAAACCACCGAATAATTCTGTCATGGCGATATCAACTTCGCGATCGCCAAAATAAGCCGCCGGATCAAAAATCACTGGTTCTCCCGCAACAGTACACCCAGCATTTCCTCCCCATAAATCACCATGTACAAGAGAAGGCTGTGGTTTATGATCTGCCAAAATTTCAGGAATAGCCTCTAGTAACTCCTTTTCTTGGGGAAAATGACCTCCCTTACGCCTTCCCAATTGGAATTGATAACTCAGCCGATATTTAGTATAAAACTCACCCCAATCTGCTGTCCAAGTATTAATTTGAGGCGTGGAACCAATAGTGTTGTTTATATCCCAACCAAAACCTTGGCTGCTGGTTGCTTTATGCATCGCTGCTAACTTGCGCCCCATTTCTTCCCAAGATTTTGTTTGGGCTGAACCCATCTCTAGCCATTCCAACACCACATAGCTAGAATCACCAGCTGTATCCCAGCAAATGGGTTTGGGAACGCGGATAGTTGCTGTTTGGTACATTTGCTGTAAGCCTAGCGCCTCAGCCTCGAACATTGCAATTTGCGACGCTTGATTAAACTTGACAAAATAGGTGCGCTCACCGTCACAGACACTGTAACCTTGATTTATACATCCACCACCGACTGAGCGTCGTTGTGACGATTGAAATTTTTCGCCAGTCACCTGGCTAATATTGGCATCAATTTCAGTCCACATCATAACAATTCAAAATTCATGGTTGCTGAGCGTAGTCGAAGCAAAATTCATGGTTGCTGAGCGCAGTCGAAGCAAAATTCAAAACTAAATTTCTGTAGGGCATACAATGTTTGAGCAGCGAGTGAGGGGGATGAGCAGGATAACTTCCTCATCGTTGGAAGTCTACAGCCTTCCTAAATAAGATATGAACATCCTCCTCTTCTTCTCTTTCTTTTCTTTGCGTCCTACCCTGCGGGAAGCCGCTTTGCGTCTATGCGTCCTTTGCGGTACCCTGCGGGAAGCCCTTCGGGTATCTCCTGCGGAGACGCTACGCGTTCGCTCTTAGCGTGCGCTTGCGCTTACGCAGTTCCTATCTCCTCCGGAGACGCTGCGCGAACAACGGGGGGAACCCCCGC
>NZ_CAWPKW010000284.1:0-40200 GCF_963888615.1 Brasilonema octagenarum UFV-OR1
GTCCTGAGCCCTGAGTCCCAAAGGGACACGCTGCGCGAACGGGCACGGCAAAGCCAAACGGACACGCTATGCGAACGCGTTCGCTCTTAGCGTGCGCTTTGCGCTTACGCTTCACTCTGTTACGCTCGCAATGACAGAAGCCCCCTTAAAAAGGGGGCTGGGGGATCTCTTCTGCGTAACTCCTATAAATCACACTTTACATGGCATTAAGCTATCCACTCTCCCCAACACTGCCATATCTTCCTCATCCAACTCCACTGGCGTACCACTACGAATCAATTCCGCAAAATCTTCATTCGGAACCATAATAGTCAGCGTATATAAACGACCATAACCGATATTTTCAATCACATGAGTGCTAGTGGCAGGAACTAACAAACTATCTCCTGCTTTAATTCGGACTACTTTGCCATCACAACTGGCGATTCCTTCTCCTTTGAGGACAAAAAACAGTTCCACCGCCAATTGATGACGATTGGGTGGTGTTTTCCCACCAACATCAAAAATTTCTACGCAACAAGTCAAAGAAGTATTAGCGCTTGCGGTGTCGAATATAATCGCCAAGCGGTTTGAGTCATTGGGACTAATGCGATATGCTTGGTAATCTTTGGGAGATTTGATCACCGGAATCATACAACTAGTCGCGTACATAATTTGTTTCCTTTAAAGTTATCTGTGTAAAGAGTCCTGAGTTTGGAAGTGGTAACCATCTCTCTATGGTTATATGGTCATACAAAGGCAAAGGAAATCACTATTCAACATCCAGGGCTTTGTTGAAGTGCGTTTAAGATTGCTTGCGAATCACTCACAAAACCAAAGCACTGGTTGACGTTGTATATTGTCGCTAACCAACAATACTCAGGCGAAGTTGTCGCAGTACAATCTTTAACTAGTAGGCAGTCGTATCCTAAGAAGTTGGCATCTTGTAAGGTAGCCATCACACATTGATCAGCATTCACTCCTGCAAAAAGTAGTGTTGTTCTGCCCAAGTTCCGCAGGATACTATCCAAAGGGGTATCCCAAAAACCACTCATACGATATTTATCTACACGAATATCCTGGGGTAATTGTTGGAGTTCATCTACCACCGCCGCCGCCCAACTACCCGCCATGAGTACTTTAGCGCCGTTACTCGGTAAGGGATCACCTAATCCCACGCCCTCACCAGTGGAGTTATAGACGTGAAGCAGATTGGCACTAATATTAAGTAAGTCGGGACGATTTCCCCAATTCACCCAGAACACGGGTACATTTTTGTTTCTCAGTTCAGGTAATAAGATTTGTAAAGGTTGAACAGGTTTCTGCGCTGGGGTGACATCCACACCGATATGCGCCAACCAGCCATCAGGGTGACAGAAGTCGTTTTGCATATCAATGACGAGAATGGCAGTTTTTGCCAAGTCAAGGCGGAGGGTTTTGGTTTCTGTTGATAAAATAACGGGTTGTGGGATCTGGGGAGAACGAGTGATATCTGCAAACGTATGGTTTACTGCCCATGCGTTTGGTGCAATTCCTAAATTCCGAACAGGTATCTTCATAGATTGCTACACCCAACACCATCCTTTATTTTGTAACTTGAAAATTTCCAAAACGTTCTATTACTTATACTTAATCAAGGTTTAAGCCGTGAACTTTACAATTCAAAATGTTTTAATTGCCACTGTTGATGATTATGCAACTGTGGATGTGCAAGTCGTAGATGGGGCCATCGCCGCTATTGCACCCAGTCTAGAGGTTATCGGTACGGCGATTAATGGTGAAAATAAACTCCTGTTGCCAGGATTTTTCAACGCCCACAGCCACTCCTCAGAAATGTGGCAACGAGGTATCATTCCACCACTTCCTCTAGAATTATGGTTAGCACAACTTTACGACTTTGCGCCTCTTGATCTAGAAAAAGTTTACCTTAGTGCTTTGGGAACGGCAGTAGAAACTTTACTTTCCGGTGGAACGAGTGTGGTGGATCATCTCATCCTCATTCCAGGCAAAGAGTTGGAAACAATTGCAACAGCTGTTCGCGCTTACAAGGAAATTGGCATTCGTGCTTTTGTTTCCCCTCTAATTCAAGATGAATCCATGACTGCTGGAATACCATCAGGAGAAACCAAACAAAATCATGAGGCTTATTTTCGCTCAACTCAGGCGACACTCGAACTCATAGAAGAAGCTGTCAGACAGTTTCATCGCCCAGATGAGGGTATGAGTATTTTAGTTGCCCCCACAGGAATACAATTATGTTCTGATGCTTTGTTCCAAGGATGTATTGAGTTAAGCGATAAGTACAATCTTTGCCGTCACTCCCATTTACTGGAAACTAAAGCGCAAGAGAAACTCGCACAAGAAAAATATGGCTGTAGTGCGGTTGAACATCTGGGGCGGATTGGGTATTTAGGCGATCGCACATCCCTCGCCCATTGCATCCACTTAACTGACACCGATATCACAATACTCGCCGAAACCAAATCTACAGTTGTCCACAATCCCTTAAGTAACTTGCGTCTAGGCAGCGGTATCGCCCCCATTCTGAAATATCGTCAAGCTGGAGTCAACGTCAGTTTTGGTTGTGATGGTGCATCTAGCAACGATTCTCAAGATTTACTAGAAGCCATCAAAATCGGTTCCATACTGCACAACATCACAGATTTCGATTACCAACACTGGATTACACCTCGTCAATCAGTGGAGATGGCATCTCTGGGTGGTGCAAAAGGACTGAACATGGCTGACAAACTCGGTTCCCTAACCGTCGGCAAAAAAGCCGATTTGGTGATGTATGACCTTACCAGTTTATCACTACTACCGCGTACAGACCCGATTGGCTTATTAATTCTTGGTCGTCCCACTAATGCGGTAGAAAGTGTCTGGGTAAATGGTAAGCAGGTAGTCGCCAATGGCAAAGTGACTACTATTAACGTGGATGATTTGCGTCAACAACTTTATGATCACAGTCAGTGGGATACAAAACGCAAGTCGCAGACTGTTGCTCAACTTGAAGCTTATTATCGTACAGTCATGGATTTATTGTAGTCATAGGTGCGGCGTTGTGCTCCACAGGTTTTCGCTCTTTGGAGGGAATAGGGAAATTTTAATTCCTGTTAAGCGTTCCCTATTCGCCCTTAATGTGAAATTATCCCAGCGTATTTTTATTAGTGCGTTGACGAAACAAACCTGTCATACTTACACCAGTAATCAATAAACCGATTAATCCTAAACCATTCAAAAAGGGATAAATTCCTTGTAGATTCAAGACTTCTAGGGTATGAATTTTGATGAGAAATACAGCTAACTCAGGCTGGTGGAACCATTCATTGAGAATAGTGTACGCCATACCAGTGAGCACAGTCAGAAATAATGGTAGGCACAAAATAATGGCAATCTGGCGATGGTATCGTCGGAAACTACGTAGCATAATTTTTTGTAAAATGATCCTTTGTACAACTAATCATTAATAGGGATCAATAATCAAAATTATGCCAAGCTTCATCCCGGTTTTTGTATTTTTCCATAACCAACTTTCCAATTACGAGGCTGCTTTAACTCATCTTTCTTACCTTGAGAAATCAACCATACAGCAGCCCGAGTATGGAATAATGCCTTCATCAGGTAATATCCTGGCTTAGCATAAACGCCGTCTGCAACAGTGGTGCCAGCAAAAATAAGTTCTCCGCAGAAAGTGCCAGTACCATTTATAGTGACTGTGAACAGCTTATCATTGAGATTTCCACCAGGAATCATAAAAATTGCGTAAACGTGATGCTCACCCCGCCAAGGCTCAACTATGATTTTCTGGGGATGTGTGTAGAATCTTTCACCTGTTCCTCGAATAACATTTGATTCATGGCAAGTGAGAAGGTTTGGTAGCCTTGAAAGAGTAGTCCAGCTAAGAACAATGATTAAGCTCAGGGTAAATAAAACGTAAGTAATTTTACTCTTTAACATACGTGCTTTCAGAACTACGTGTTATAAGGTAACAGATTTTGTATTGTGTGGCGATCGCTGCGGCGCGCTCTTTGGGCGGCTAAGAGCTGGAGCATCGCGTCCAATGACAGTGCGCCCCTTAGGGGCTAGCGCTGCCGCCTGCAGCGGATCGTGCGTGCGCTTTATATATAGTTCACTACAATTGACGGATATCCAGGAAAAACCGAGACGCTTTACCTTGGTTTGGTGTTTTCAAAAAGCCGATAACGTCATTCCCGATGTTGTTTGGCTGAAATCTAGCACTATTACGAGTAAACCACCAAGACTTGTACTAAACAGTATCTAAATTGACTTACAAATTGTATCTCTTTTTAGGAGGCACTGCGTTGCGGGGGTTCCCCCCGTTGTAGCACGTGCCGTTCCATTTTAATGGACTTTGTCTATGAGCCTGGGACTTCAAGTCCTAGGCGGACGGGAACGAGTCAAAGAAGATGTAATAAGTTTGACATCTGTCTTTTCTGGTGCAAGATGTAAGTTGGGCGAGTCTAGAGCAACATGTCAGCTTTTATCTGACTCAAACCACATATAAAGTTATGACTTTAAGGGTGAAAGATTAGCATCAAATAGAATCAAGTGTAGAGTTCCCTGGCTAAATTTAATCAAGTTAAAACTAACCTTTGTTGTCCTCTTCTGTACTTTTACGAAGCTCGATATACTGCTTACCTAAATCAGTGACTTTTACGTACTCGGAAAGGTTATTATCTTTATAAGGAATGTCACGAATTCTACCAACATCTATATATCCTATATCTTTCAGGTGAAAAATCTCTTTTTCTAGATTATCATTCATTTCATAAGAACCAAAGTTACCCCCAGCCAGTTTCTTGAGATTTTCAAACATAGATTTGGACATAGATAACAAAACGAGCTTGTCAGTTCTTGCCTTTGTGGCAGAGAGTTTTTTTCCAATTGAATTTATTTTGTTATCTAGCTTTCCTCTATCAAAAGTCAATGCAATAACATCATCAAGCTGAGGAATAAAAAACAGTAGCAATGCAATAGCAATGATTGCTACAAAAAGAAGTGGAGTCGGTTGTCTAGAAATTAACAAAATAAGCAAAACTCCTTCGATAACTGTAATACAGATAAACGCCGCCCACCATTTTGCTGAATAATCTTGAGCCACAATTTCTCTCCTGATAATTCTCAGTCTCAATGATTCCTGTTGAATGAGTTTAATTCTAATTGCTCTTTATGAAAGGTTTCTCTCTTGCTAACATGAGGTTTTCATTCAAAACCATGATTTGCAACCTAGCATATAATATACTGATTAACAAACAACAATGTGATCTATAGATGAAAAAAATATCTTTAATCTCCAGTTATCGTATATAATATTAATTCATATATTTTTCTTGAATAAAAGTAGTTCATCAGGAACAAAATTAAGAAATTCTAGCCAGTATCAACCTGTATCAAAGCTAGTATGGTATCAGTCAATAACATGATGATCACGAGGATAAAGAATTATTTATTATCATTAAATTTATTATCAAAATGCTAAATTTAGTGGCTGGGTATAGCGTCAACTGGATTGCCCAATTCAAACTAGAAGTAAGTACTGTATTGCACAAGTTCACAACAACTGACAGCTTCTTTCCTTGAGTTTCATATGGCGTTAGTAGGGGTTTATAAACAACGCTCTTATCGCTTCTTTCAAAAAGGCTAGCCAAATGATCTCATAGAATTGCGTTATGAATTTATGAAATGCTGTACTAAGCGCAAATACCTGGAACCCTAGACTTTGCTAAAGATTAATGAAATATCACAGCATTGATGAACTCCTGAACAATAATCAAGCTTGGGTTGCAGAAAAACTGGCTTTGAACCCCAACTACTTTGAACAATTAGCCACCGGACAAAAACCCCCCTATCTTTACATTGGGTGTTCTGATAGTCGTTTACCGCTAACCAACTTTACGCGCACAGAACCTGGAGAGTTATTTGTCCATCGCAACATTGCTAATCAAGTGTCTCTAACGGATATTAACTTTTTAGCCGTTTTGGAATACGCAATTTCTCATCTTCAAGTTCAACACATTATAGTTTGCGGTCACTACGGTTGCGGTGGAATTAAGGCGGCGCTAGAAGGCAAAACCATTGGAATCATTGATAATTGGGTGAATCCGATCCGAGAAATCTACTTACAAAACCAAGACGACATCGATGCTTTGCTCACAAAAGAAGAACGTCTAAATCGTCTAGCAGAAATCAATGTTCTGGTACAGGTTAAAAATCTATACCAAACTTCTATTATGCGTAAAGCACTTTATGATCAAAAAGCACCAGTGGTTCATGGTTGGGTACTGGATATCCGAACAGGATTAATCAAAGACTTGCAAGTCTCAACGAAACAATGGGAATTACGCCCACCAACCATCGTTCTTGAGTCCATACCTTCTCTCCCTGATTTTAAATTTCTGGATGGGGATTTGGACTGTTTGTCTCAAGAGGCATGTTAAGGTATGGTGACCTGTAGTTAGAACTTACGCATGAGTTACGAAAAAACAAGACTGTGAGATTGCTTTGTTACGTCGCAATGACACAACTACGTTATTTTTGCGTAAATCCTGTAACTCATGATTTGCAATACCTGTTATTCTAAAAGGGTGTACAATGCGCGAACCACAGATTAAGATTGATCCGGGAACTCTGTTGTTAATAGTGTCTGTCCTTCTACTCTTACCTCTTTTGCTGGCTGGTTTCGTCTTTCAATAAGCTATTTGGAACGACTATGACTGCAACAAAATCATCTGCTAATCTACCAATTTTGGAAGAATTCCGGACAGGATTACCCAATATTTGCGGCTGTGAGGCAGAAATTAATTCTGTGGTTCAGCAAGATAACCCTGTATTTCTCAACACCACCAATCTCCGCTTAGAAAATATCACGGCTGGCTTTGCTTGTGCTCTCCATATGCATCAACCCAGCATTCCTGCGGGTGCTCACGGGGAAATTATCAGCCATCTCCAGTATATGTTTGAACATCCCCATCAAGGAGATAACCATAACGCAGAACCATTTGCCTGGTGTTATAGCCGCATGGGCGATTTTATTCCTCAACTTATATCCGAAGGTTGCAATCCTCGAATTATGCTCGATTACTCGGGTAATTTGTTGTGGGGGTTACAACAAATGGGACGACAGGATATTATCAATAATCTCAAACGTTTAACTTGTGACTCTCAATATCAGCCTTACGTCGAATGGTTGGGAACAATGTGGAGTCATGCGGTTATTCCTTCCACACCAATTCCTGACATTAAACTCCAAATTCAAGCTTGGCAACATTACTTTGCAGCCATTTTCGGCTATGAAGCCCTACAGCGCGTGAAGGGCTTTTCTCCCCCAGAAATGCACTTACCAAACCATCCAGATACTTTGTTTGAATATATCAAAGCTCTCAAAGAATGCGGATATCGTTGGCTGATGGTGCAAGAACATTCAGTAGAACGTCTGGATGGTTCAGGCTTACGTCATGAGGATAAATATATTCCAAATCGATTGCTTGCCCGCAATTCTAAAGGTGAAACCATCAGCATTACAGCATTAATCAAAACTCAAGGTTCCGACACAAAGTTAGTGGCTCAGATGCAGCCTTATTTTGAGGCGAAAGGAAGAAGTCAACAGCAAATTGGTAATGTTAAAGTTCCCTCGCTTGTCACTCAAATTGCTGATGGGGAAAATGGCGGCGTTATGATGAACGAATATCCCCGCGATTTGTTTAGAATCTATCATGAAATTCGCGATTCCGGAAACAATCATTCAGGAATTGTCGCACTCAACGGTACTGAATATTTGGAATTAATTGAAGCTGCTGGTGTGAATCCAGATGAATATCCAACCTGTCAAGGCGTACAGCAACACAAAATTTGGCAGCGAGTAGAACCAGGAAATTCTACACCAGAAGCTGTGGAAAAAGCAATAACAGAATTAAAGGAAACAGACCATCAATTTCACATGGATGGTGCTTCTTGGACGAACAATTTAAGTTGGGTTCAAGGCTACGAAAATGTGTTAGATCCAATGAAGAAACTCAGTGCTTTATTTCATGAAAAATATGATTCATTAGTTCAGCGAGATCCTTCAGTGACACAGAGTTCCGATTATCAAAGAGCATTACTCTACAACTTATTATTGCAAACAAGTTGTTTCCGATACTGGGGACAAGGAACTTGGACTGACTATGCTCGCGAACTCTATCAACGAGGTGAAGCGCTTTTAAGAGTGGATTGACCGAACCAAGCAGGGGTGCAGTTCTTGCTGGGGGCAAGGGGGAAAAGAAAAACTCGAAAATTGTTGTCCCCTGCACAAGGTGCAATCTGGTCGCAAGCCCTTAAATTTATTTGTGGAACCGCCCCTTTTCTCCTTATTTTCGGGGTGAAATAAGCAGTGGTGCAGAAAGTTACGTTAAGGAATTGATAAACATTGGAAGTGGCAGTAGTACAGTTCACTACTTCTCAGGTGGTGGTAAGTCGCGGCCAATTTTTTTTGATGAACCTTTCATACGACAGTGCCAGTCGCCAAAGGTATTTTGGAAACAGATGCCCGTGCTGTTTGGGTATTGCTCCACAGTGCAATTCTTTCCAGGCAAATAACTTCTACCCCTAATCTCATAACAAGTATGATGAGTGAAGCTTCCTCGAATATCGTATACGGGTTTGTCCATACTTATGCTTAAATGCTCCCCTCTTTGGTTAGTGTTATATTCCAGGTCGGTTAGATTGGCTGGGCGAGAGTTGGAGGCAACGTGAAGAGTGAGATCGCTGATAAGGCGCACAAAATTGCTACCACCTTGACCAGGAGTCCCAAACTGCGATTCTTGGTCGCACAGAAAATACATCTTTGCCTGCTCGATACTAGGCGCTCCTTTTTTTGGTTCTACCCTCGATGAGCAAGTCTGAGGTTGGCGGGCTGTTCCATACGGAAGAGTCTGAGCAGTTAGTATGGTAGGCGTTAAAACCGTTAGCAGCGTACAGCCTATTATCCTAAGAGTAAACCTTAATTTCACGTTATTTGCCAACATCAAAACTGTAAAAGTAAAAATAATCATACCAGTCGAATCAAAAATTAGATGGACTTGAGATCACAGGGCTTTTCATTTGCACAAACCACATGGTGTGGGAGCACAGCATTGCAATGCTCCCATACCATTTCACAAAAAGTCTACAAACAAAGCCGGGGAAATCCGATTAGGCTTCCCCTAGCTTTATTCATAATCCCGATATCTCCAAACTTATTAACCTTGCAGTGCCATGTCGCCTTGTGTTGGATTTGCTATTATCCAGGCGGAGTAGACATCCTCAATAAATTTTTTGTGATTCTCAACTCCTTGAAGGTTGCTTGCTTGTACTTTTAAGGTGGTTAAATAGACTCCATGCAGTATTTGATGTCCATAACCAATAACTTGACCTATCTGCCCTGTGATTTGATGCTGTGCGTAATCTCCAATGTTCAGCATATTAATAACTCCCTGACGTGAAAGGTTTAGTGACTTGTTTTTTTACTGTTTCTGCACGTTAGGTGCGATTTGGTGCAGCATGATGCAAAATCGCTCTCTTTATTAGTGCTGCGTTTTTAGCGCTAAGTCCGGATTATTTTCGAGCTTGCACTTGGTAACACCAGTCGCCACCTTACGAAAAACTCCGCAACACTATCAAATCGGTAGAAATTAAGCTGCAATTTGAGGTTTGCTCTCTATTGAGGGCATGGTTTGAGCTAGTAGATGTGTGTAGATTTGAGTCAGGCGGGATGCGACACTATACCAACTAAACGCAATCTCTACTCGTTGTCTACCAGCTTCACCTAATTGATCTCGCCAATTTGGGTTGAGCAAAATCCGGTCAATAGCAGTAGCAAAAGCGACTTCATCTTTAGGGGGAACGAGTAACCCAGTCACTTCAGGTACGACTGTAAATTGCAGCCCCCCAACATCACTAGCCACGACTGGAGTCTGACTAGCCATTGCTTCTATTGCAACTAAACCAAAAGGTTCGTAGTGACTAGGTACAACACAAACATCTGCGGCTGCATAGTAGGAGGGGATAACAGCCTCATCTAGGCGACCTGGAAAGGTTGTACAGTTTTCCAATCCGAGTTCTGCGACAATGCTTGCGATGCGATCGCGCTCGATCCCATCACTATGACCTGGACGATAACCACCTCCAATAACAAGTTGCAGGTTAGCATGATCCCGCAAACTAGACTTTGCAACGGCTCGTACTAATGTCTCGATCCCCTTACGTTGGTCAAAGCGACCGACATAGAGGATCATCTTAACATCAGGTGCAATTCCTAACTCTTGCCGTGCTGCAGACCTTTGAATCAACCCAAACTTATCGACATCAGTTCCGCAAGGAATGACTTCGATTTTCCCTTTGGTGGAAACGAGTCTTCGCATATGTTGCTGTTCTTGAGGACTAGTTGCAACAACTCGATCCACGGTTTCTAGACAGGCTTTTTCAACGGCTATTCGCTTACTAGCAATTGCTGGAATATCAGAAATCGCACTGTACTTGACTGTTCCTAAAGAGTGGTAAGTATGCAACTGAATCAACGGCTGTTGTTTTTTGAGTTCCATACCCACCCACGAGGACAACCAGTAGTTAGTATGAATCAAACGGTACTGAAATCCTTGCTCCCGCTGGAATGTCTGAAACTCTGCAATAAATTCTGGTAGATGCTCGAATAAGTGATCTCGCCCTATAAACTCAGTAGGTCCAGTCTTCAATCGGATCGTGCGACATAATGGCCCATGCTGCACAATCGTAGCCTGCTCAGGACTACTTTGGCGGGTGAACATATCCACCTGCCAACCTTGTTCCGCAAGGGCATAACCTACTTGACGCACATAGACATTTTGTCCTCCAGCCTCTTCCTGTCCAATTTCTGCAGCAGGATCTCCATCAACAGAAATCAGAGCAATGCGATGTTTTCTGGTCGGTAACATAGTTAAACTTCACCATATAACAATTTTTCCTGCCTCAACAGACTGGAAGAAAAGGTAATATGGTCTTTTCCTCATAGTCAAGGGCAGGTACAACGAAGCGCACAGATACCAGCCAAGGACACTGACGAGAACAATGCATTACTCATAAGAATGCGGCTCGTTCAGTCTCCTCTCAATGCCGACGAAGTTAGCTGACGGGCTAGGACTGAGAGATGTCCCTCTCACAGAACAGAAGAAAGAAAAAAAAAGACAGGAGAAAAAACTGGAGTAATTTTTGTCTTAATTCATTCTTCATTTTTCATTCTTCGCTCTCCTATGAGATTAGCCCCAAACTTGGTTCCTCCGCTCCAGGCTTACCCCGATGTAACAAAATGTTTTGGGCAATCCGTGGATTAGGCAGACTCATGTAAATTTGTTAAGAATTGTAGCTGTAAACGTGACTTAAGTCAACCTCTTTGTGAAATTAACTTCTGCTAACTACAAGCAATCATGTGCTCTCATGATGTTCCATTGCAAGTGTATGCAAACACTTAACAGCATTATCTGGCGGTATCGCCAAGTGAAAACATTAAGTTGATATTGGGTTTCAGCGTAATATTGCGTTCTTAGTATAAACGTTATCTCCGATTATATATTCACTGTAGAAAAAAAGCAGGCATGAAACATAAGTTAATAATACGATATATTTTTTTATCAATAGAAACTTCATGTATCATTTGTGGGCAAAGATCTCTGAACACCATCTTATGAAAAGACAGTTACAAAGCACCCAGAATTTGATAACCCGCGACTTGAGTTATTCGCACACGACTTCGACAAGATAACTTTATAGGTTGGAAACCCAATTTCTCGATGAAACCGGGTTCCTAACTACCTTCACTGACGAGCAGCAATTTTTCTTTTTAATACAGAAATACGTTCTTGCGCTCCTGGGTGACTACTCAAAAAGCTTGGTGCAGAACGCTGGTTCACCAATTTGCTCAAAAATGCAGGCATAGCATTAGGGTTATAACCTGCTCGTTCGAGATATCGCAGTCCTTTATCATCAGCATTATATTCAGCTTGACGGCTGTTGGGTAGATCTACAGCAAGCTTATAAGCTGCAGCAGCGACGGTGCTGCGATCTAATCCAGCCAGTGAGGCTGCGCCTTGAGCGAGTTGCGCTTGTTTTAGCTTAGCCACTAAGTCGTCGTTGCAAATGTGACCTATTTCGTGACCGATAACCGCTGCTAACTGGTCTTCATTATCCGCCGCATTAATCAATCCAGTGTGGACGTAAACATAACCACCTGTGGTTGCAAAAGCATTAATGCTTCGGTCTTGAACGACAGAAAATTTAAAAGGAGTTTGAGAACAATCACTAGCTTTAGCTAACCGTTGACCTATTCGACTAACATTAGCGTTGGTACTGAGTCTGTAATTACTGCGTACCTGTTGATCAATTTCGCGACCTAACCCGACTTTTTGCTCTGTTGACAGGTTGGAAAGCTGCAGAAGCTGAGCGCCATTAAAAAGTAACTGACCCCAGGAAATAGCATTAGCTGGTGTGAAAGGAGATAGTCCCACTCCTAAAGTAATCCCCAAACCAGCAAGAAAGAGGGCAAGGCTTTTACGCAATTTAGAAAAGCGAGAAAGCATCATAATCATAATCAAAAGTCAGAAATTTACAGTCCAAAAGCTTATTTATTGTTTTAGTTAAATGCAACAACTTTAATATCAGGTGTATTCAAACTGTCAATTATTTGCTAAAACTTTTTAGTCCTTTTTGCTAGATTTAGCTGTTATTCTTCTTTAACTAAAATATAGACTAACAATTCGAGCCAGGAAGACACCACTAGGGAGGAATTTTATTTGTTAACTAACAGACTATTGATATAATTAATAAATTTTTTTTTGTCTTCTCTCCAAAGATGTATTTATGATGAAAGCCAGCTTGGACGTCCAACGACTAGAAGTTTATCTACCCGTAGGGCAGTTAGATCAAGCAGCCGACATCCTGAACACCAACGTTGATTTACTGGTTTTTGCCACAGTGTTGATAACTTTGAGTATCCGTCAGTTCCGACGATAGTAGGGATGAGTTGTCTACTGCTGTGTTATTTGCGAAATTTCGACAATCGGGACTAAAGCTTTTGCTTTAGTCCTTTTGTCTTCTTTTTCTCTTCAATCTTTCCACAAAGCGATACCACCCAATAAACCAGTGATATTGGGGATGATCTTCACATTTGATGGTAATTTGATATCTACTTTTTTCGCTTCACCACCACCGATATACAGATAATCGTAATTGAACAGATGTTCCAGAGATGCGATCGCTCTTTCTAAGCGCCTGTTCCATTTCTTTTCACCTACCTTTTCCAAGGTAGCACGTCCTAGCTGTTGCTCGTAAGTTTCTCCTTTACGAAACTCATGATGTCCCATTTCTAAATTCGGCACGAGTTTACCATCTACAAATAAGGCCGAACCAAAGCCTGTACCCAAGGTAATCACCAATTCCACACCTTTTCCGGAAATTGACCCCAAACCTTGCATATCGGCATCATTTATCACCCGTACAGGTTTGTCCAAACGCTTTGACAATGCTGTAGCTAAATCAAACCCGATCCAATCTGGATCTAAGTTCACGGCTGTTTGCGTCACTCCATTGCGCACAACACCAGGAAAACCCACCGAAACGCGATGAAACTCACCTTGAGTCGCTGCTAGCTCTACAATTGCATCAATTATAGGTTCTGATTTCGCAGGTTGGGGTGTTTCTGTTCGCGCCCTTTCTGTTAAGCCTTTTCCCGTAATATCCAAAACTATAACTTTTACACCACTACCACCAATGTCAACCGATAGGGTGCGGATAGCTCCATTATTTTCAACCATTGGGTTTTCTTTCGTGAGTGTTTACTAACTGGTTGATATTGTCTACAATATCTAAGCAATAACCAATTGAGGTTAGGTTTTTCTGCCGATTATACAATCTATACTTAGCTAGATTTTGTATTTGAAATAGCTTACAAAAGTGGGAATTTATCATACTTTTTTCTGCTTCTGACTTCAACATTTGAAAAATCTAGCTTTGTTCCTCATAACTTTTGTAAAATCAGCAAGGAGTGCTCCAAACCTTGTTGAATATATCCACAGCTTTATTCCCCCAAAACGCTTTTTTCCCTACCTCAGTTGGACTGACATTCAAGCAATGCC
This sequence comes from Brasilonema octagenarum UFV-OR1, assembly GCF_963888615.1. Taxonomy (NCBI): domain Bacteria; kingdom Bacillati; phylum Cyanobacteriota; class Cyanophyceae; order Nostocales; family Scytonemataceae; genus Brasilonema; species Brasilonema octagenarum. Next base: position 14,121 of record NZ_CAWPKW010000284.1, read on the forward strand.
AAACAAGGAAGATGTAGTCATTATCCAACCAGTAGGGTCAATTGAACAACATGGTCTTCATCTGCCGTTAATTGTCGATGCTGCCATTGGTATGGCGGTTCTGGGAAAAGCGTTGGAAAAGCTAGATACAAGCATCCCAGCATATGCTCTGCCAATCTTATATTACGGCAAATCGAATGAACACTGGCACTTTCTTGGTAAAATGACTCTGGGCGCTGAAACTCTCATAGCAACTCTGATGGAAGTTGGAAAAAGTGTTTACCGTGCTGGGTTTCGGAAATTGGTGTTGATGAACTCCCACGGGGGACAACCCCAAGTTATGGAAATTGTGGCCCGGGATTTGCATATTAAGTATGATGAGTTTTTAGTATTTCCGCTGTTTACTTGGCGAGTCCCGCATATCACTTCGGAATTAGTGACGCTAAAGGAAAAACAAGTCGGTATTCATGCAGGGGATGCAGAAACTAGCCTGATGCTGGCTATTTTACCAGAACAAGTGAAAATGGACGCTGCGGTTGCAGAGTATCCGCCAGAACAGCCAGAAGGAAGTTTATTGAGTATTGAGGGTATACGTTCAAAAAATTGGGGTGAGGCTGTATCACCACAAAACAAAAGATGCTGCTTTCCCAGCGAGTACCAACCTGGCTGAAATTCGTTATCGAAAGATGTGTATGCTTTTCAAAAACCACAACCTGAATGAGCTGGTAAATATTTTATAGAGGTTTCGGCGAGAGGAACAAAACTCCTGAGGATGTAGCACGTAGCACGGCTACGTGCTACATCCATACTTGAAGCAGGAGATGTAGTAACTCACTCTCGCTGTAGCACATACAAATTCTGCTGATTACCACGCATAAGGCGGAAATCTGCGTCCAAATAAGTAATATCCACCCAACCACTGCCAGAAAGTGTTGATTTCAAAAGTAACGCCGAATCTACTCCTAAAGCCTCTCGAAAAGCGGCGTCATTCAAATCATCGGTTGCACTGTAAGCAGAAGTTTCCAAAAAATCAATAGCAAGACGCTTAGAGTCCATCACTGTGTAGCGCCCCATAACCACAGTAACACCCTTGACACCAGAGCCTGCGATAAACTCAATGAGGTTGTTGTACTGCGCAGTAGCTGTGGAAATCTCTTGGAACAAACCAGTAACGCTGATTGTTACATTAGGCAACTTACCGAAAGAAAGACGAGAAAGAGTTGTTTGTTGTTCTAATCCAAACGTACTGTACAAAAGCCGCCAGCGCCCTTGAAGCAATTCCATATGGCTTGTCGGTTCACTATTTTGATTAACAGCCTCAATTTGTTCGGCTAATTTCTCAATTTGCTGACGATACGTTGTGTTGCTGTTAAATCCAATATCAGTGGCTGTTGAAATAGAAATCAACTCTTGTTTCAGGTTAAACAGTGTAGTATCTGCCATATATTTTTTCCCAAAAAATCTTTTCGCAGTAGTGCAAATGCTTCCAATCTACCTTAGTAAAGAGAGGTGGTGTATGGTGTATGCGGTAAAGTGCGTATATTACAAGCATTAGTCGTACACACTCTCTTAAGTTTCATAGAAAATGTTTAGCACTAATTTGAGCAAGCTTATCCCGTCGTTCCTCAACTTCTCTAAAAAGCTGCTTGTTGCTCGTTGGCGTTCCCTTGTACTGCTCTTGATTGGGGTTTATCTACCTTTGCAAATCTTTGGACTGCTGGCGGTAGAGGTATGGAAGAATCAAGGTGGTTTCCCGTGGGATGTGCCGATTCTCCTAGCAGTTCATTCTACAGCACAGCCGCAATTGGATGTTATAGCCGTAACGCTAGCTCTGTTTGGGAAAATTGAGATTGTCCTTCCCGTTGTCTGTGTGATTGCACTGGTGTTGTTGATCCAAAAACGGTGGCGATCGCTCACCTATCTACTCACCACTGAGATCGGAAGCGCCATCATTAATGGTACAGCAAAGCAATTCATGCATCGAGTGCGTCCTCACCTTTGGGAATGGGAATCACTTGTTTCTGAGCCAAGTTTCTCATTTCCCAGTGCTCATTCTATGGCAACTATGACACTGGTAGCAGTTCTCGTCATTTTAACCTGGGGTAGTGTTTGGTGCTGGGTGGTTTCGATTACTGGGAGTTTATTTGTATTAGGTATTGCCTGGACACGACTTTATTTAGGAGTTCATTTTCCCAGTGATATTCTAGCAGGATGGATGGTTTCTATAGGCTGGGCAATTGGCGTGAGTTTGATTATTAGACCTCATTTGACTAAAGACACCATTGTTAGTAAAACTCCTCCTGCGGAGGAAACAACATTACTTCCAGAGGAAACGCAGTTGATAGGTGAGGAATAAGAATTTATCTCACGTGATGAGGCAAAGTTGTAGAGACGCGGAATTCCGCGTTTCTGCATTTAATTATAAAACAAATAGAGTGGGTTGTAGCCGAAAGTGATGAAAAGTTGAAATTTCGTTTTCAGCAGTCCACTATAAAAAACTTTAATCAATTCCTAGAAAAATTAAAATAAAAACTGAAATTATTAGCGCAAAAATTCTATTTTTTTAGTTTAATATCATTTATAATTACAGAGGAATAAAATTTGAATATCCTAGAGTTTTCTTTACTAGTTTGGATTGGAGCATTTACGGCTGGCTTTTTAGGAGCGCTCACTGGTTTAGGGGGTGGAGTTGTCATTGTCCCCTTATTAACTTCAATCTTTGGAGTTGATATCCGCTACGCGGTTGGTGCTTCCTTGGTGTCTGTGATTGCAACTTCCTTAGGTGCCGCATCTACATATATAAAAAAAGGCTATACCAATCTGCGATTGGGAATGTTTTTAGAAGTAGCAACGACAATCGGAGCTTTAATAGGAGCTTTGATTGCCACTTTGATTTCTGTCAAAGCACTAACCATCGTCCTTGCTGTTGTTTTACTTTATTCCGCTTACCTGTCACAACAACCCAAACTTAACAACGCGGAAAATGAGTCAACTGACGCTTTAGGAACTTATTTACAACTTAATAGTAATTACCCGACTCCAGAAGGACTAATGTCATATCAAGTTCATTCTGTCCCCAGTGGGTTTAGTGTGATGTTAGTCGCAGGAGTCCTTTCTGGACTACTTGGAATTGGTTCGGGAGCGTTTAAAGTCTTGGCAATGGATCAAATTATGGGTATCCCGTTCAAAGTTTCTACAACCACCAGCAATTTTATGATTAGTGTAACTGCAGCGGCTTCAGCAGGAGTTTACTTAGCACGTGGTTACATCGATCCAGGACTATCAATGCCAGTCATGTTGGGGGTATTGCCTGGTGCTTTTTTGGGGGCGCGAGTTTTAATAGGAGCCAACACTCAGACTTTAAGAATTATTTTCTCTGTTGTGCTGGTAGTGATGGCATTCAAGATGGTCTATAACAGTTTGCTTGGGGAGCTTTAAAATGAATAAAATAAGTTTTAGTTTCTGGTGGAGCTCATCGACACCATCACAAAGCGAAGTTATCAAATTCCAAGTGCAGCAGAAAAAATCAGACAGTGATATTCAAGAGTTAGCCCAGCACACCAGTGTAATAGCAGAGTTTCCTAACAACTATGAGGTTGATGCAAACAAGGAAGAAACGAAAACACTAAGCGAACTGCAACTTGAGCAGCTGCTTAGTAATGTGCTAAAGTACGGCGTTATATTTGCTAGCACTGTCGTTTTAATAGGCGGCATATTATATTTGATTCGCCACGGTGCGCAAAGAGCTGACTATCAATTTTTTCAAGGAGAACCATCCCACTTCCGTTCTCCTACAGGGGTTGCGGTTGCAGTTTTGTCGGGTAGTCGTCGTGGTATCATTCAGCTTGGACTGCTGCTACTTGTTGCTACTCCAATTCTTCGCGTGGTCATTTCTCTGTTTATTTTTCTAAAACAGCGAGAATTGACATACGTTGTTATTACTTTGATAGTTCTGACAGCGCTAATGTATAGCCTTATCGGAGCATATTATTAATTTCTAATTAATTGTTAGAGTGCGTTACCTCAAAAGTAACGCACTCTTTAGCTACAGCTTATCTGTTATGTGAAAGCTTAAACTTGGATAATCAAGCCTAAGTTTTGTTGAATTTGCTGTGCCAAATAATTTCTGATCAAATCAACGATTTCTACTGGAAATAATACTAAGACAACAGCACCAGTTAAGCTAAACAAACCAATAATGAGAGCTAACAATCTTCCAAAAAAACCAGGATTAATTTCAGCAAAACCCAATCTGGCTTGCCCTATAACCGCAATTGCAAGGAAAACAGTTCCTGCTATTAACAACAAATTAGTTAAAGATGAATTAGTCATATTTTTGTTTGATAGAAAGCATTATCTTAATTATAGCTATTATAATTCTCAGTCAATTGTGAAATCTCTCTGTTTGTGCTTCTTCTCTTGTTCTCTGCATTTTATACAGTTATTTTACTGACTTTGTCACAAATTCAATAAAAATGTTACAGGAGCAGGTTTGATTTTTTCTCTCTACAGAAAGTAGAAATTGATACGTCTTCATCCTCCAAGCAAAGCGTGGAAACTAGAAAAAGTAGATCAATCTATGCTAAATGTTTGATCCCCACTAGACTTTTTCTTAGTTTTTCGTTTAAAGTACGGAAAGGACATAAAAATTATGAAGTATTATGATAAATCTTCCAGCCGTCAGTCAGGAATCAAGCGCAGCAGGACAAACAACCCCAAAGCAGTTACAGTTGGCTGTTCTTGGGGACTGGAAACAAAATACGTTTAAGAAACTTAGAGGCGGATTTTTTCTAGTTCTTGGATATTTGCTATCACCACTGTGTTGGTGGAATGACTTGTTATTCAATTTGCCAATTGCTTATGGTTTTGGCTATGTCTGTAGCTTATTTAATCCAAAGTTACTCTTGCCTTGCTCAATTGTAGGGTACTGGCTTTCTAACATTGTTGGTATCCTCTTGATGCAATTCGGAGCTATGGATGTTCTGCCAAATCAAGCCAAAGAGCGTAATTTGAAAAAAGAATTACTTACAGGTCTAGTTTCTTCAACGCTCTATACTCTTGTGATTCTGGCATTAGTTCAGTTAAAAATTCTCGACACTCCTATTACGTTATTTGGTGGTTAATTTCTTTTGGTGCGTTAGCGTGAGCGCTAACGCACCAAAAGAAATTAAGAATATTTTTTATACATATGTTGATTTCTCCATTGCTTTAAGATAGGGCATCAATTCTTCTAAACTATCAGCAAACATAAAAGGTACAGCAACTCCATCTTGAACAATCAGTTGCATACAGTACTTGGAGTAAATAGGAACGTTATTATTTGTTTCAACACATGAATCAGGTAACTCTGTGATGACAACTTTCTCAAAATATTTAAGTACCATAAAAAGCCTCTTCAAAGAGAATTATCGGTCATAAATGTATTATTTCTCATAAGTATGAATAAGTTGTGGCAATTATATGTTTTAGCTGTGAATATTTTGTTGCAAGTATGCAACTAGTTGCTCTCCTGCTGTGTCAATGTGTTTTTTGAGTAGCTTAACAGCAGCTTTGGTATCGTGCTGTTGACAAGCTTCTAATAATTGATAATGTTCCTTTTGGGAGCGTTCTAAGTAATCCATCTGACTCATCTGAAGACGGACATAACGGTCAACATTTAGGTGTAGAGTTTTAATCATCGTCAGTAGTCGAGGACGTTGTGCAATCTCATAAAGCGTTTCATGGAATTCCCAGTTTAGTTTTGCGAGTATTCCTGCGTCAGTTGTCTGGTCTGTCTGTTCTAAAATGACAGTGGCTTTTTCTAAATCTGATGCAGTTAGCTTGGGAATTGCCAGTTGAATTGCTTTTACCTCCAATGCACTCCTAATCTCGAAGATTTCTTGTGCTTCTGCTGGAGAAATTGCTGACACTGTTGCTCCACGATTGAGATGCAGCTTCACCAATCCTTCGGCTTCAAGCTGACGTAGAGCTTCTCGCACAGGAATGCGACTCACTCCAAATTGAGTAGCAATTTCATCCTGTCTGAGAGATTGTCCCTCTTGAAAAATTCCCCGCACGATCGCCTCTCGCAAAGCATCTGCAATCAAATCTGGGGTACTGCGTTGTTGTTGCAGCACATTGGCTGCTAAGTCATTTAAGTTCATACTTTCTTAAGTTCATAATATATATTGTATACTATTTTTTGTATACAATATTCAAAACAATTGATCTAACAATCCCTCTATTAAAACTACGGGAGACAGTGATGAGCATTCAACCTCAACCAGACCGAGTCATTATCTTTGATACAACACTACGAGATGGTGAACAGTCGCCAGGTGCAACGCTGCTGGTGGAAGAGAAACTGGCGATCGCTCATCAACTGTCTCTCCTAGGGGTTGATGTGATTGAAGCCGGATTTGCCGTAGCCAGCCCCGGAGATTTTGAAGCTGTTAGAACAATAGCTCAACAAGTTGGTGTGTTGGGTGGACCGATTATTTGCTCTTTGGCAAGAGCGATTCGGCAAGATATTCAAGCTGCGGCTGAAGCATTGCAAGAAGCTGCTCATCCGAGAATTCATACTTTCATTTCAACTTCAGATATTCACTTGAAGTACCAGTTGAAAAAATCTCGGAGTGAGGTTATGGCGATCGCCCAAGAAATGGTAGCCTATGCCAAGTCTTTTGTAGAGGATGTGGAATTCTCCCCGATGGATGCAAGCCGCACTGATCCAGAATTCCTCTACCAAATTTTAGAACGAGTGATTGCTGCAGGTGCAACCACGATCAACATTCCTGACACTGTCGGCTACTGCACACCCAAAGATATGGCAGCTTTGATTCAGGGTGTGCAAGAAAATGTTCCTAATATTGATCAAGTCATTCTTTCAGTTCACACCCAAAACGATTTGGGTTTGGCGACAGCGAACGCTTTGACAGCAATTGAAAATGGTGTGCGTCAAGTAGAATGTACCGTGAATGGAATTGGTGAACGAGCAGGAAATGCAGCGCTGGAAGAGATTGTCATGGCATTGCAAGTTCGCAAACCTCATTTTAATCCATACTTTGGGCGTCCGGTTGATTGGGATGCACCTTTGACAAAGATTAAGACGCAAGAGATATACAAAACCTCTTGCTTGGTTTCGCAATTCACAGGAATTGTGGTTCAACCGAATAAAGCGATCGTTGGAGCAAATGCTTTTGCTCATGAATCTGGAATTCACCAAGATGGAATTCTCAAACATCGCCAGACTTATGAGATTATGGAAGCTGCTGACATCGGTCTTTCTGAAAACAGCATTATTTTGGGTAAGCACTCTGGAAGGAATGCTTTGCGAACTAGACTCCAGGAATTGGGGTTTGAGTTGAGCGAGGCAGATTTCAACAAAGCCTTTATGCGGTTCAAAGAAATTGCTGATAAGAAAAAGGAGATGTCCGATTGGGATTTAGAGGCGATCGTTCGGGATGAAACGCAAATTCAAGTAGACAAAGGCTTTCAACTCGAACACGTCCAAGTCACCTGTGGTGATTGCACCTGTCCTACTGCAACGATTACAGTTGTGACTCCCAACGGAGAAATTTCAACGGATGCAGCAGTGGGAACAGGTCCAGTAGATGCTGTCCATAAAGCCATTAATCGACTTGTGCAGATTCCCAACCAACTGATAGAATTTTCCGTTCAGTCTGTGACTGGTGGAATAGATGCTCTGGGAACAGTCACAATTCGCTTACGATATCAGGAGCGCATTTTCTCTGGACAAGCTTCTGATACTGATATTGTAGTTGCAGCAGCCTACGCTCACATGAATGCACTGAATCGCCTTTATCGATTTTTGCAAAGGGAGACAGAAAAGTCACAGTCTCAGACTTCAGACTCCGCAGTAGTTCATAACTGATACCAAATCTGCATTGCAAATCCCCTTTTACCTTACAGGTTAGAAACCTGGATGGCATTCGTGAGATTTAAGGGGAACCCGCGCACGGGTTCATTTTATTGGCGTTCTTAACAGTTTTTAACTTCTTCGTCGTAAGTCCTGCACTATGTAGGGGCGCAAGGCATTGCGCCCCTACTTGCGCTTAGTGCCGGGATATACTCCCGAACCGCCAGAAGAATACCTAATTTAACAAACCGCCAACACGAGGCAGTGCGTTGTGGGGGTTCCCCCCGTTGAAGCAACTGCCGTGCCAAGTACGCCAAGAAAATCAAAAAGAAGATAGGTAATCTTGCACGCCTGATGGGAGTAGATTCTACCTTAAGAAATTTACAGGTGGAACTCATCCTCATAATTAGGGTATTCCGTACCGAGTAGCTTGTCCCAAAACGTGAAGTACAATCCGTAGTGTACTGTGTACTTGCGATGATGCATCAAGTGATGCATTGGACCGATGAACCACCTTCCAAGCCAGTGGTGGTGGGATGACGAGGGAAATACTTCAAATCCAAGATGGGTTAACACTGCCCATACTGTCATGGTCATGAGCACGGCAACCAAGGTGATTAAATGGAGGGGAACGGTGAAGATGACACCGACAAAAAAGAGTGCCTGTATGATTGCCTCCGGTAGGTCGAAAGCGAAGGAACTCCACGGTGTTGGTTCTCCCGAACGGTGATGCCCCTGATGCATCCATTTGAAAATCAGAGGGTGATGAAACATCCGATGGATAAAGTAAAAGTACGTATCCTGAAGGATGAGCACCGCAACAAAGCTAACTCCTAAATACCACAGTCCATACTTATGCAAGTCAGTGTAGAAGAGTGTTACTCCTATACCGTACTTTGATATGAGCGCTGCACAAAGAGCAAAAACGACTGCAGAGAGAACCGATAATTTGATATCCCTTTGAATGGAACCAGCCATCGGCGGCTTCAGACGCAAATTCCGTTTTGCAAGGAACTTTCCTACAGCTGAATAGAAGAGCAAGTATGCTCCCCCAGCTATGAGAAAGTATCGAGCAAGAATAACAGCGAACAAGACAAACCAATAGAACAAAAATGAGTGGTTCGTCAATTTAACGTTTCCTCCAAGCAGTCAGGATAATATGACTCCTCACACCGAAACTCTCACTTTTAAATTTGGCTAACTTTAGTGTCGTAAATTTCACTCCTGACTTGTTCGAGTTCTGGTTCAACTACCGTGAGATGTTGCTCTAAAATCGCCAAATTACGGATATTGGACTTATAGAAAGCATCAAACAAATCACCCACCAATGGTACTGTGCCAACGACTGCTTCCAAACTAATGTTGAAAATCATTTGGGCTAAGTCTTTAGGTGGTATACCAAAGCGAGTAGCTAAAAAGATGATGTAAGCTGAAAATGTTGTACTGATTAAATCACCAGCACCTGGAACTAGACCAATAATTGGGTCTAGTCCGATGCGAAAACCGAAAAGAGGAACCCGTATAGACGTATCCATTAATACGCTAAGTTTGCGAATGCGATTGAGAGTAGCAAGGCGTTTGGCAGCGTCCATAATTTCCAAGATTTGCACTACTCTTAAATTGCATCAGTTTCGGTTACGAGTCTTGTACCCTGAGAAAGAACACCCATTATATCAGAAGTAGCTTTGCCTTAAGCTTGCTGTCTGACTTCCTCATTTTCTCAGTGCGCCTTACCTGCTCCCAGATACAGTTCGCCTACCTTGGGATCATTCAACAATTGTAAACCAGGACCAGATATAGCATCGCGTCCGGACTCAAGAACGTAACCTCGTGAAGCCATTTCCAAAGCTTTACGGGCGTTTTGCTCTACGAGTACGATCGCTGTACCAGTCTGGTTAATTTGTTTAATTTGCTCAAACACCTGCGTTACCAGGATGGGAGACAAAGCTGCAGAAGGTTCATCTAAAAGCAGTAAGCTGGGTTCTAACATCAAGGCTTTGCCCATTGCTAGCATTTGACGTTCGCCACCTGAGAGAGTACCAGCACGTTGGTTGCGGCGATCGCCTAGCCTAGGAAACATATGAAATATCTTATCCTTGAGCGGTTTGAGGGGAACATTGCGCACAAAAGCGCCCATTTCTAAATTTTCTTCTACATTCAGCGAAGGGAAGACATTAGCAATTTGCGGTACGTAACACATTCCCTTCTCAACGATTTGATTCGACTTGAGTCCACCGATACTCTCGCCATTGAAGGTAATTGAGCCTGTGTGGGGAGTTAAAAGCCCAAAAATAGCTTTTGCTAAGGTTGATTTTCCAGCACCATTGGGACCAATGACTGTTACCAGTTCCCCCCGTTCCACTCGAAAATTCACACCTTGTAGGATGTCCACATCCTTGATGTATCCAGCGTGGACATTTTTCACTTCTAGCAGGGCAGACGAATCAGTTAGCGAATCAGACATAATGTTCTATATTATAAATACAAAATATAGTTGAGCTAGGGAACGCTTAACGCTTAACGCTTAACACCCGAACGCTTAACTCTTAACGCTTAACATAAACTGTACGAAGCTTCGCAAAAATCAAATACGAATCCTATAGTTACTTTAAAATACAATCATTTAGCTTAAAGTTAAATGATCCAACTATATCCCAAGACAAACACAGCGCCAATAAAATGACATAGGTCAAAAACCTATGTCCTAACGTGAGCTTCAAAAATTACTAACTACATTTTGAAGTTAAGCAGCTTTCGTTTTCTTTCTACGGATAGCGGTAAAGTAAATTCCGAGTAAAGATACAGCAGCTAAACTAGTTGGTTCTGGAACTTGAGTAGATTTGTTGTCAGAAACTGTAATTTGACCACTTGCTACCTCACCATTATCACCAGCTTCTCCAATGTATAAGTAAAGTGGAGTGGTGTTTGAAATGGGATTTTTGAGGTTAAATACAACTTTTCCACCATCACCTAAGCTTACCATCCCGAAAGCATTGGCATCAGCACTAGCGTTGGCATCAAAATACGCAAGTGTTGCAACTGAATGATCAATGTTACCACCCCTTGTGCCAAATAAATCTGTTGGGTCAGCTGGAGAGCGCTGGGTTCCTGGGGTGAATAAAGTCCCTGAGGGAGTAAAATCGAAGACATCTAGCCCTGGTAAGTTTTTGATGTCTGTTGCATTGTTAACTAACACGTTGCTAATCTTGATTGCATCTAAATCAAAGCCGCTAAATTTCCCAGGTTGACCACCTTGGGCGCTGTTGCTATCAGCAATAGCAATGGAATTGATATCGAAGCCAAGATTAGAGAGATCCGCACGGTAAACACCAGTTAAACCGGGGTTTCCACCTGTTAAGCCTTCTAACTTTGTAAAATCAACATTCAGTGTTCCTGCTATAGCACTGGAAACTGATACTAGGGTGATTACCCCAGTAGCCAAACTTAATCTCAAGAAATTGCTAATCAGAGCTACACTCATGAATGGTTCTACGTAAGATTACTATACTCACCTATACACAGGTGCACTAGCAATTTCCGAACAATAAATATTTACTGTTACTTTTTGAAATCTTTATCTAGTACTATCAGTGTAAAAACAGGCGGTATCATGTTTGTATGTAATAGATAATACCGCCTGTTTCCTGATAACGTGATCGTTGATACTACGGTGTTTTTTGTAATTCTGGTCGCTCTTCTGGAACAATTGCCCCTTCTACTGGACAAACTTGGATACATATACCACAATCAATGCAGGTGGCAAAGTCAATCCAGTACCAATCAGTTCCCTTGACATTTTTGCCAGGACCATCATGAATGCAAGCTACTGGACAAGCGTCTACGCAATCAGCGACACCTTCACAGACATTAGTCACAATTGTGTGTGGCATAGTTCCCCTCTCTTTGGATCAAAATTGCTGTATTTAGCCAGCTCTATATAGCCTAGCAATAATACTGAATCACTAGTCTGACAGTCATTTGTCTTTGGTTTTTTATCAGGACTTACGCAAAGGTAACGTATTTTCGTCCGCAGCGAGCGAAGCGAAGCAATCTCGTCAAGACCAGGATTGCTGAGTCCCAAAGGGACACGCTGCGCGTTCGCTCTTAGCGTGCGCTTTGCGCTTACGTTACACTGCGTTCCACTCGCAATGACCAATCATCGCTGCGTAAGTCCTGTTTATTAAAGACTAATGACTGATGACTAATTGACTAATGACTCTATCATCCTTGAACCATCAGCTTTAATCCAAGCAATTTGGTTGATAGTGCGATCGCGTGCATATTGTCGAATCTCATCCACATCTCGTCCCCCCAAATCCATTTCAACCCGTACCAAGTGAGTCGAGTCTCGAAGTTTTGTAGCGTAAGCAAAGGCGGCTGTGTAAGCATCGGGCGTTTCTGGTACAATCAACCAATTAGTCCCTGGCGTGGTTTGTGGTAACCGCCCACAAGACAAGAGAATTTGTTGTAAACCTTCCAAGAATAGTGCAAAACCTATTCCTGGTACACTTTCTCCTTTCGGATGATAAAGCTTTAAAAGCTGGTCATAACGACCACCCCGCCCAAGAACTCGCGTTTGTCCATCAGTCTGACTGATGACCTCAAATACGATACCTGTGTAGTAGTCAAAGGTTTGTAATAAACTCAGGTCAAGGATGATTTCTATCCCTTTTCCTGAAAATGAGTTTGTATTCGATTTAACTGAGCTATCTAGCAATTTTACTAGGTTTTTCAGATTATCTACAACTGCTTGTAAACTCTCGTCTAAACCCAGACTGCTGACTTTTTGCAGAACATCCGCAGGCTTCCCGCGCAAATCAAGCATGATTCTAGCGCGTTCTCGTAGTTCATCACTTAACGGTAAAGTGTCTATGGTTATGCGGTCAAGGTGGGCGATCGCACTCCTGACTTTTTCTTGTAGATGAGGGGGAAAAGGTTTGAGGAGCGATCGCGTAATTTCCGCTTCACCCAAAATCAAATACCAATTGTTCAAACCCACAGCCTGTAAAGAATCTGCCATCAGCAGCAGAATTTCTGCATCAGCTAAGCCACCGCCACTGCCCAACAACTCAACCCCAGCTTGATAAAATTCTTGCTGACGGTTGTGCTTCAACTCGCCTGTGCGTTGGAAAACATTAGCATTATAGTACAAGCGTTGTGGATAATTCACACCTGCCATACGCGTTACAGCCGTGCGAGCAATAGAGGCTGTCAATTCTGGACGTAGCCCCAAATCCTCATCGTTACCATTTTGCAGTTGAATCACCGCAGAGCGATCAATTGCTCCCCCCGCCATCAGCGTATCCATACGCTCTAACGTCGAGGTGATAATTCTATGATATCCCCAACGGTGAAACACTTGCTGTAGCCTGTCTTCTATCCAGCGCTTTTGAGCCACATCTAAGGGTAATAAATCCCTCGCTCCCACTGGAGATTGATACACCATTATTTTTTCTTCCCACCAAACAAACCACCAAACAAACCGCTACCCCCAGATTTACCTGGTTGCTGACTCCCAGTATGAGACGAAGCTGTACGCTTCGCACCACTGGATTTTTGCCCTGTAATCTGTTCAACTTTAAGTCTCCCCGCCAACGCTATTTCGTCTTTGGGGTTTAATTGCAGGGCGCGGTTAAAGTGAACTTTTGCACTCGTGGTAAGATTTTGCTTCAAATAGACCACTCCGATCAAGCTATGGCAACGACTATTATTTGGCTCTAGTTTCAGAGCATCTTGTAATTCTACCCTTGCTTGTGTCAATTGATTTTGTGATATTAAATCTTGAGCACGACGGATGTATTGTAAGACAACCGAGTCTTGCTTTTGTGGTGGAGAGGTTACAGCGGCTTTGTTGGCTGCATTCGTTGGAATTTCTGCTGATGATGCTGCTGCAAATATTTTGCCAGCACTCCGCATTATGTATACCAAATTCAACTCGCTGACTAAGGCTATGGTGTCTTGTACCTTGTCTAAAGAGTCATATTGAGTTTCTGCGATTTGGGCGAGTCCACTTTTATAGATATGCTCAAAATGGGGCGCACTAACTAGCTGCTGAACCACATCGCTGTTCTGACTTTTCACGGGATCTGAAAAACCTCGCTTCCATTCCTCCTCCTGCTTTTTGAGAGGCTTTGAATTCTCCCCCTTCCCTTGCAGGGAAGGGGGCTGGGGGGTTAGGTGTATTGATTTTTGCACATGACGTGAAAAGTCAGCATCGCTGTTGAGTTCCACTGAAGCCGATTCTTGCACCAAACGCTTACCCATTTGCGACAAAATTAAAATATGTTCCATTCTCTGTTTCTCACCAGAGAGTGTTTCATAAGCTGGATTCACCAGCTTAGATAACAATTCATTAGCAAGTTCTTTTTCCGCATCGCTTTCATCCCTACAGGTATCAGGATGTAAGCGGCGGGCAATTTTGAGATAGCGTTTGCGGATTTCTTTGACATCTGCATCAACTGGTACACACAGAACTGCGTGATGGTCTATAAAATCATATTTAAATAATCCGCGATTAAACTTGAAAGACATAGAATTGCATCACAATTTGTTGACTAGCCGTTGGATTTCTCTAGTTTAATGTTTGTGTACTAATTATTACTAAGTAATATCGCTAGTCAACCCATGAAGATAGTGGTGGAACTTGTTGTAGTTCTTGACTTAGGCTGTTGTGAATAGAACCATTCGTAGCAAGAATTCTACCAGACGAGATATCTAAGGGACTCCCATCGTATGCAGTCACCTTTCCCCCTGCTTCTCGTATTAAAATGATACCAGCAGCAATGTCCCAAGGAGAAAGACCTCTTTCCCAGTAACCATCCAAACGACCACAGGCGATATGAGCCAAATCTAGAGATGCAGAACCACTACGCCGAACTCCTTGAGTCAGATGAGTCAAGTGACAGAATTCCGCATAGTTGTTGTCAGATGTTTCACGACGGTCATAGGCAAATCCGGAAACCAACAAACTTTTACCAAGTTCAGAAGTTTTTGAAACCTTTATTGGGCAACGGTTCCGCGTAGCTCCCAAACCTTGAGCCGCCCGGAACAGTTCATCATGGAAAGGGTCATAAATAACACCAACTTGCGGGACACCCTGAATCAAAAGCCCAATCGAAACAGCAAAAAAGGGATATTGGTGAGCAAAGTTCGTTGTTCCATCCAGAGGATCAATCGCCCAAAGATACTCACTATCTTGATTTCCTAGTTTCCCAGATTCCTCAGCCAGGATAGAATGGTCAGGAAAGTGACGACGCAAAACATCTAAAACCACCGCTTCCGAAGCTTTATCAGCAGCCGTTACCAAATCACCGGGGCGTCCTTTTTCAGTAATCGCGTCTTCTACCTTACCCAAATAACCTTGCAACACCGCGCCAGCAGCAAGGGCTGCTTCTGTAGCAATATCCAAAAAGATTTGCAGATTACTCATGACTCGTTAATAATTCGTAATATTAGCCTATTACGAATTGTGAATTAAGGGTAGTGAATTAAGGGTAGGGTGGGCACTGCTCACTCATAGCAGACTCTATGACATCAGAAGATAGGCAGTGCCCACCTTACAAATTACCGTCACAGCAATTTCAAGATTTGGCGATAAGCCCTTGGCTTGACGCTACGCGTATCGCACAGTGAAGCAATTGCGCTACGTATGCCCTGAGTCCCTTCTCAAAATCCTTGGTGGTGGGCACTGCTGACAACATACAAGTAGAAGTTTCCGCGAACAGTAAGCAGTGCCCACCCTACAAAAATTGTAACCGTTCTGACGCTCAATCTCTATCCGTACTTTGCGATTGCTGAGTCCCAAGGGGACACGCTGCGCGTTAGCCCTTGGCGTGCGCTTGCGCTTACGCTCCACTACGTTCTGCTGCCCTCCGGGCACGCTGCGCTAACGCAATGACAAACTAGGATTGCTATAGTAATGAGCAAGAGTTAGAAGTTGCACTCAAGGCAATACAGGAATTAGTCAAACCAGATGGAAACTGATGCTCAATTTCAATTCGATGTCTTCCTTTGCCACAATAGCGAAGATAAGGACGCAGTCATAAAAATTGCAGAGCAATTAGAAGAAAATAAGATTAAACCGTGGTTGGATATATGGGAACTACAACCTGGTTTTCCTTGGCAGCGAGAACTAGAAAAGCAGATTGATCACATAAAATCAGCAGCAGTTTTTGTTGGTAAAAGTGGTATTGGTCCTTGGCAAAAAAATGAAATAGAAGCCTTTTTGAGTGAATTTAACGCTCGACAGTGTCCTGTTATTCCTGTGCTTCTTCCTGATGCTCCACAGGAGCCTAGTCTCGCACGTTTTCTTAAAGGCATGACATGGGTTGATTTTCGGGAACAGACACGTGTTTATATTCCTCCAATGGATAGACTGATCTGGGGTATTACTGGGAGAAAGCCAGTAAGGGTGAAGGTGATCCCACAAAGCCAAGCTCAAAACACTCCGCAAAATCAAAGAAATGATTCAAGTGATGACCTCAGATCAGAAAAAGGTGTAGATTACACGAAACTGCGAGACTTACTGGCAGCAAGAAAGTGGGAAGAAGCTGACTATGAAACTTATCTGGTAATGCTTCAAGCTGTAGATAGCCAGAAAAATGACTACATTAGGGAAGAAGAACTCTTAAACTTTCCCTGCACTGACCTGCGCACAATTGACCAATTGTGGGTAAAATACAGTAATGGACATTTTGGCTTCAGCGTTCAGAAGGAAATTTACCTGAGTGTCGGCGGCAAGCCGGGTAGATACAACGAACAAGCCTTGAGAAAGTTTGGCGATCGCGTAGGTTGGGAGATAAGCGTTAATAGTCTTGGGATCAATAAAGTCACTTTTGATACCACGTTTGATACAACTGTTTCGCCTGGACACCTCCCGTGTGGTATGGTATGTGGGGTAGAGTTTGTGATTGGTCTCTTCTCTTGCATCGAGACTTGTAAACTGTAATGTTTAAGCGTTTCAGAATTTTGTGAATATTTATTGCAGCTTCCTTTCGTACGCAAGAATCAACATTTCCGCATTTCAATACCTGGCACCGGGGGGAAAAATCCATTTGCGTGGATAAATTTTTCTGCTACTTCATGCACCTCTGTACATTCGGTGATTGTTTGCTTATCCCAAGGTAAACTCATTTGCCCTGGTGACTTTTTCTGATTTCCTTTACTCTTCATTGATGGCAAAAAGCGACTACCCCAATGGTTTCTTTTTTCTGACTTTGCTTGTGGTCGATATTTTTTGCAAAATCCTCGATATTTAGCAGCGCATTCCTCCAAGTTTTTCCCCAATTGCAAAAATGCAGGATGCCACTGGGTGATACCATCATCACTGAAGCGGTCATGGATGCCATAGTTGCTGAAATCGTAGAAAAAACCCTGCTGTATTCCTGCTGCTTTAGGATTAGCGTGGATATATAGCAGCGTATTTAACGCCCTTTTGGTATCTGTATTAGCAAAACCTGTGCTGTGATATCGTTTTTCCCAAAAGTGTCCTGTCCGGTTCAGCATCCGATTAAAACACAATACCTGGCACGGAGGGAAAACATTCAATTAAAATTTAATATCTCTCCACACTTTAGCCTCAGTAAAGCGACTCAAATGCTTTACGTTTGTAGTGGCAATAACAATATAACGACCGGGAAAATCTTCCTTGAGAATTTGCCAATGACCAGAAATGATAATATCTACATCAAGGCTCTTATCATCTGCAGTAGGAATGCCTTGACTTCGAGCAGCAGCCCATAAAGAAGCAGCTTGTCTCAATAAAGCTGAAGTAATTGGTAAAAAATCAATTATTTCTCGAAGTTCATCTAAATTCTGAATACTATTGAGTTCAGTTTTCTTTTGTGATGCTAAAACTAAACTTCTCCTGACTTCAAAATCGCATATATCAGAAGAACAAACATGAACACCATGCGATAACAAAGTATAAAGCCATTGCTCGCAATCGTAAGCTTCTCCTAACTTATTGGGATTGGTAAGAATTCCCAGTACCCCAGAGTCAATAAAAACTATCATGATTGCGAATATAACTTTTGTTCGGGAAAACGTTCTGCATCTATTATTTGTTTAAAATTCTCAAATATTTCTTCTCTGTGTAGTGATTCTGCTTCAGACATATTTTCATGGCGTTGAATACGCTGTTTTAATAAGGCTATTGCTCGCTGATTTTGCTTTAATCGCTTCTGCCTGTCCAATTCTAATTGATTAGCAGTAACTAAATCCTTATCTAATTGCAATAGTTTCTTGAGAGCTTCAGCATCATCTGGTTCTAGAGTAATGGGAGCAGAATAACCTTCTAAAATCAAGTTGTAATTATTACTTGTAGTTGTAAGTGGAATAAGAGCAATGAAGCGAGAAAGGTTTAATATTTTTCCACTAGGGAGTTCTACAGCTAGATTCATATTGATTTAAGTTTTTCACGAGATTATGAATAATATTTTTTTAAAGATTAACTATATAGAAAATTATATCATAATCTTGTATTGGTAGTCCGCCTAGGACTATAAGTCCCAGGCTAATAGCCGAAGTCCATTAAAATGGACTGAGCAGTAGCTCTGTGTACTATCCTTGGTTTACAGGTATAAGCAATAGCCAACATACTCCTTTCGGTGCCCGTTCGCCGCTAGCCGTTCCTGTAGGGTAGATTAACGTAAGGTGTGCAGAGTAGTTTCTTAACTGTTTGATGTATTCCACCCAATTGAAAACCGCTATATTACCGGCGAAGTAGGCGAAGGATGAGAACAATTAAAAATGGTGAACTAAAGACAATACTCCAGACAAAAGTTGGTGAACCTACGAAAGAAAAGTCTTTATAAGATGCCACTGGAGGTTGTTGGGTGGAGATGGCGGTGGCTGTTATGCCGCTGATGGCGAGTCCAATTCCTGCAAGCGCGATGGTGTTGTCTAGAGTGCGATCGCTCTTGGTTTGCTCAATCTCAATAATACCCCGAACAGTGTTGATTAAGTCTTCTAAAATTCTCAAGCCTACACTCAGGCTAGCACGGTCTTGCGCTACCTGCGCTTTGTATTTTTCCTCAACAATATCACTGAAGTTTTTCAAAAACCCCAAGTCTGTATCACCCAAATTACCATATTCTTGTTGCTTTTGTTCTGCTTTTTGGACGATCTGTTGATGGTATTTTTGGTAGTTGCTTAAATTCGTCTCTATCGCCAAGCTGATAATTTCCAGATCGCTGATTTTTCTGAGATAATCTGATAAAGTCGCAATACTCTCACTCAATATTTTTTGTAAGTACTGTAACTTGTTACCAGATAATATTACTTCTCCATGTTCTGTATATAAACTTTTCACTTTTGCAACGTTTTCTGTGATAGACTTATATTCAGCTTGTAAACTTCTCGTTGTTTTCTCAGCATAAGCATATTCCCACAAAATTTTGTTACGCACACATAATAACCGCAGCCAATCTCCATAAAAGCCTGCAGCTTCCTCCATAATATTTAGGGCGGGATAGAAAAATATTAAAATGTGAGTATTTTCTTCTGCAACGTTCTCCCACTTCTGGGGCGATTTCCACACTTCAAAAACTGTAGCGCCTAAAAAATTTCCAATTTTTAATTCTTGCCAATCACCAGGGATTAAAGCGTTGGCAGATGCTTTGGCTAAATCTTCTAAATTAGCTTGAAAATTTGCAGGTAGGCAACCGGAAAGCATCCAAGTTTTTCCTAGGTTACCATTTTTAGCAGAGGCTTTTTCTTTGAGCTTTTGAAAAAAAGTAACAGAGTGAGGATGATCAAAGTCATCAACAGAACAGTCAAACAGTAGTCCGTAAGTATCACTTAAGCGAACTGGATAGTAATAACCTCCAATTTGATAATCTGCAACCTTATCTTGAAAAATCAAATGATTATCTTTGATATTAAATGGCTTTCGGTATTTTGGATCAAGTAAGTCTAGTAATTTGATATATTCTGGGTTCTCCGCTGCTAACTCCTCCTCTAAATAGACATGTAATTTAGGAGGTAGGTTGTTCCAGAATTTATCGTGATTTTCAGCAACTTGAGCTTCACTGTCTCCCAATCCATCTCTTAATTGGTAGACAAATACATCGAGAGTGGGGTAGTAAATTAAGTCATTCATCGAGTAAAGATCTAATCAAATTCTAGTTTTATTAATTGACAGTCGATTTGGGAGTATCCCAAATTTTGTAAAAAAGATAAGTAACTCAACCTAATTAAACGTGAAATGTCCGCAGCATCTTGTTCATTGTTTTTCCCTATTAAAGTAAGACATTCGCTTTCGTAAAGTTGATTGAGGCGTTCGCGGAGCGACTCCGCAGGAGTCTCGCTCTTTTTTACCAAAGCGTCAAGCCGCCTAATTGTAGCTTCATTCACATTATTCCCCAACGCTTGACGGACTGGGTGAAGTTTTTCTTGCAGTTCTGGTCAAAGGGTTGATAAATCAAGTTTATTGAATGCTTGCAAAAAAGCTTGGTAGCGGATTGTGTATCTTTCTAGCATAAGAAAAATGTGGAGAATTGAAGATAGGATTTACCTAGAAGAGATCCCCCAACCCCGCTTGCAAAAGAGGAAGGAGAAATGAGGATAGGTGATGAAGCGTCGTGTTTGAGGATGAAAGTGTGTAGGGCGGCTGGGCTAAGATGTCAGTAAACTATAGCAGTAGTGGAATTGAGCAGTTGTTTCATCTCCTCCCATGCAGGTGACTCATCACTCCCAGTATCCAGCAACCAAGCCAAGCAAGCATTTTTCCCTTGTTCTACCAGTTCCAACGCTTGCACCATCTCACCCAACTGCACAGCCAAGTCAACAGTTAACTGCTCAAAAGGAGCAAACTTCAAAGCCAACTGCTTTTTCTTTTCAGGACTTTTGCACTCATCCAGCAAGCGTCGCAACAAATCTGTACCGCGTCGTTGCAGTTCTTGGGCTTTCGCAGTTTCTCCCAAATCCAAAAAGACGCGAATTAAGTCTTGCAAAACCTCCAGATGTAACTCAGAGAAATCTGCTTGTGTGAGAGTTTTTAGCGCTTTGTTGTAACTGTTGACGGCTTTTAGGCAAAAATCAATGTTTTGGGCTTTGTGTGAAAAATTAAAGTCCAAACGCTTAGCAGTATCTTGGTTTGGTGATTTTGCCTTTAATTTTTATCCCACTAAAGTGATCAAAGAGCGATACACTGTTACCTAAAATGAGGATACAACAAAAACGTCACTCGCTCTTTGATAGGAGTATCCATCTGTGCAGCCGGACTTATTGAGCCTGGAAATAACTAAGGGAGAACTGAGACGTTTAATTGGATTAAATCCAGATGATGTCTTACGACCTTCTATTATGAAGGATCGCGAGAAGCGATTTCGTTTTTTGATTAACGAAATTGTTGTAGCACTGCTGCTGAGTTTGATCATTGTCGGGTTTGTTTATGCGTTTGTGATTCTGCCGACAATTGGTTCTTCAATAATACTAGGAATTGTTTTGCTGACAACTGTGCTAATTGCTATTATAGTTGGGCGTTGGTTTTGGCGGCGTTTACCCATCCCAGAACACTCAGAGTACTTTTGGATCAAGTCGATAAATATCATAAGTTGGTGATCGCGATCGCTATCCATGATCAACAAATAACATCTGGGGACACAGACAGTCGTATAGCTGATAGAGAAAAAGTCCTTACTGCTCTGCAACTTATGAGAGAAGATTTCGTTCGCGCTTTGAAAACAGAACGAATTATACGAGATAATAAAGAATTATTTACCAATAATCAAGAATTACTTGTCAATAATTTAACTAAGTTGCAAGCCTTACAAGTGAGCAGTCAGGCAAGCGAGTATGCTCAAATTCTAAATCAATCATTGCAGATTGCAATGAGTGTGCAAACAGAGATCACAAAATTGCGGGAAATCTGAATCCCGCTGATCAAAGCAGTCTCCATTCAAAGCAGCAATGCTTGCCAGAAGTTTCCAACAAATAATTGTCCGTTGACTTAAACATGACTAACCAACCAAAAATTATTGTCTTAGATGATGATCCAACAGGTTCTCAAACAGTCCACAGTTGCTTGCTACTCATGCGTTGGGATGTGGAAACACTATCCTTGGGGTTGCAAGATGATTCACCAATCTTCTTTGTATTAACAAACACAAGAGCGCTTCCCCCAGAAGAAGCAGCATCTATTACCAGAGAAGTTTGCCATAACCTGAAACAGGCTATATCTACAATCAGTGAAGATGAGGGAGATCAAGGAGAAAAATCCACCCTTACCCTACAAACAAATACAACAAAAGGGTTTACCGTTGTCAGCCGTTCTGATTCGACTTTACGAGGACATTACCCAATTGAAACTGATGTCATCGCCGATGAACTTGGTCCATTTGATGCTCATTTTCTCGTACCAGCGTTTTTTGAAGGCGGACGTATTACGCGCGACAGTGTACATTATTTGATAGTTGATGGTGTTCCCACCCCTGTCCATGAAACTGAATTTGCTCGTGATTCAGTCTTTGAGTATCATCATAGCTACTTACCCAAGTATGTGGAAGAAAAAACTCAAGGAAGTATCAGTGCTGAGTCGGTAGAAAGGTTTTCGTTGGCGGATATTCGCGCTGGTAGCTTAGAACGACTTATGCAACTCACTAATAACCAATGTGCTGTTGTGGATGGTGAAACTCAAGCAGATTTCAACCAGTTTGCACAAGACGTTCTAACCGCAGTCAGTCAGGGGAAACGTTTTCTGTTTCGTAGTGCTGCTAGTATCTTAACGGCAATAGCCGGATTACCGCCCCAACCGATTGCTCCAGAAAATATGTCACAGTACGTGCAACGAAGTAAACCGGGTATAGTAATTGTTGGTTCCCATGTTAAAAAGACAACTCAGCAGTTAGAGGTGCTGTTGCAACAAGAGAAAACGATGGGAATTGAAGTGGATGTGGCGCGGTTAGTTGATGATGGAGCAAATGAATCTGCTACACTGCTAAGCGAGGTTCTAGATCATGTCCATGCAGCATATGATGCTGGAAAAACAGCAGTGGTTTATACCAGTCGTAAAGAACTGAGTTTTAAGAATGCTAAGGCAAGGTTAGAGTTTGGTACAAAGGTGTCAAGCTTATTGATGGATATCGTGCGGGGTTTACCATCGGATATGGGATTTTTAATCAGTAAAGGTGGCATTACTTCAAACGATGTCTTAAGTACAGGTTTAGCTTTGACTTCGGCACGGTTACTTGGTCAAATTTTACCTGGTTGTTCAATGGTGATAACTCCATCAGACCATCCTCAGTTTCCTAATCTACCAGTGGTGCTGTTTCCAGGAAATGTTGGCGATGCCGATGGATTATCAATAGTCGCTAAAAGACTCAGTAAAAATCTAGCGTGAGGAGTGTGATTTTTTAATAACGCTGTTGCAAATTGTAACTAATCTAGTATGGATGATCGCTCTATCCCGTTTTCTGGCAACCGTTACACGACTTCTGACTCTACTATCCCTGATCAGAAGTTAGAAAAATCCTTTGGTGAAGTAGAAGAAATCTCTGCTCTTTCTGATCTAAAGTCGATTTCGCAACCAGAGGAAAACCCAGTCCTCCCCGAAGCAGAGGTAAATTCTGTCTTACTTTACTTAAAATCACATATTCCAGATTATAATGTCCAGTCAAATTCCAATCATTCCAACGTGGAGTCAAATTCTTTCGAGCCTAATATAGAACAGACAAATTCTTCCGATTCCAACGTGGAGTCAAATTCTTTCGAGCCTAATATAGAACAGACAAATATTTCCGATTCCAATGTGGAGGCAAATTCTTTAGAACCTAATATAGAACCGACAAATTCTTCCGATTCCAATGTAAAAGCAAATTCTCTCGTCCCTGATAGTGAGCCAGATCCTATTTCGGATACAGAGTCAAATCCTTCCGATTCCAATGTTGAGTCAAATTCCGTCGTTCCTGATGTAGAATTTAATCCAGCCAATATCAACGTAGAGTTGAGTGAAGAATTCCCGTCTAAGACAGCAACGGTGAATCCTAATATTCAAGTCCAAATAAAAAGTCAGGAGGGAAAACTTTTATTAATACTACCAACAGAATCACAATTGCCAGCCTCAGAATACAGTTGGACTGAGATTTGGCAACAAATCAAGCTGCGACTTTTAGCTGGCGAGCGCTCTTTTTCACCTAATACAGCCGTGAATCTGATCGCCCAAGATCGCTTATTGGATAACAGACAACTCCAAGAACTGGCGGAAAGTTTGAATCAATTTAAAATTCAGCTAAAATCAGTTTCTACTAGTCGTCGGCAAACTGCGATCGCTGCAGTTACAATGGGCTACTCTGTAGAACAACTACAGCGACAAACAACACTTGGCAGTGAGTTAAAGTCTGAGACACCTCCTTTTGCAGAACCTCTCTATTTAGATAAGACGGTGCGTTCTGGAGAAGAAATCCGTCATCAGGGTCATGTTATCCTCTTAGGGGACTTGAATCCTGGTGGTATCGTAGTTGCAAATGGAGATATTCTTGTTTGGGGGCGTCTACGTGGAATTGCTCATGCGGGTGCGCTTGGAAACCGTGATTGTCTGATTATGAGTTTGCAGATGGAACCAACCCAGCTGCGAATTGCAGATGCTGTTGCTAGGGCACCAGAAAAATCGCCATTGCAATTTTATCCAGAAGTGGCGTATATTACGTCCCAAGGAATCCGTATTGCTAGGGTGAGCGATTTTTCTAAAATCCTATTAAGTAGGATGATAAAAGATACATAAATCTTTTTTATTGTTGTATATTTTCTAATCACTAATCGAGCTCGTTTCTATCATGACTCGCATTATTGTTACAACCTCCGGCAAAGGAGGGGTGGGAAAAACCACGATTACGGCAAATTTGGGAATGGCTTTAGCCAAAATGGGGCGTCAAGTAGCTTTGGTTGATGCGGATTTTGGTTTGAGAAATTTGGATTTGTTGCTAGGGCTAGAAAACCGGATAGTCTACACTGCTGTTGAAGTTCTCGCAAGAGAGTGTCGGTTAGAACAAGCTTTGGTGAAGGATAAGCGGCAACCTAACCTCGTTTTGTTACCTGCAGCGCAAAATCGCACCAAAGATGCGGTCACTCCTGACCAGATGAAGTTATTGGTGAATGCACTGGCGCAGAAGTATCAATATGTTTTGGTTGATAGCCCAGCGGGAATTGAAATGGGGTTTAAAAACGCGATCGCCACAGCAAAAGAAGCCCTGATTATCACCACTCCAGAAATTGCTTCCGTGCGTGATGCTGATCGCGTCGTTGGGTTACTAGAAGCACAAGGCATTAAACGTATTCACTTGGTTATTAACCGTATCAGACCTGCAATGGTACGGGCAAATGATATGATGTCTGTTCAAGATGTTCAGGAACTTCTGGCAATTCCCTTGATTGGAGTTGTTCCTGATGATGAGCGGGTTATTGTATCTACCAATCGCGGTGAACCTTTAGTATTAGCGGAAAACCCTTCTTTAGCTGCTACAGCTTTCGATAACATTGTTCGGAGATTAGAAGGGGAAACGGTTGAATTTCTTGAACTGGACTCAACTCAAGACAACATATTCTCTCGTTTGAGAAAGTTGTTTTGGACAAAAAGTCTTTAATCTGTTCCGTCTGTTGCTGACTTAGCTCCAATGATTCTTGAAATATTAGAAAAATTTTTTGTTCGTAGTGTTGACAACAGTCGCACTCAAGTTAAACGCCGCCTGCAATTAGTGATAGCTCATGATCGTGCTGACATCAGCCCTGATGTACTAGAAAAGATGCGGCAAGAAATCTTAGAAATCGTTTGTCGTTACGTAGAAATTGAAACGGACGGCTTAGAGTTTTCCCTGGAAAGCAATCAACGGACAACAGCTTTAATTGCTAACATGCCAATTCGTCGAGTCAAAGAAGATCAAGAAGAAATGTCTGAATTAGACAGCAGCAATTAGATCTAAGTGATTTGACGCTTTTTGTGTGATCATTAGCAACAACAACAAATAATTCTGTCCTAACTGCGCCAGAATCGATTCCGCGCGACTAGTGAAGTAGCGCAGTTAGGCAGTGCTCTGTCTTTGGAGAGCCACTGCTCGACTAAAATTCGCCGCCTTGTAGACGTCAGCAGGGCGGTGAGCCAATCCGGAGGGAAAGCAGCACTGCGCTCAGGTAGCGCGGACGCTAGTCAACAAACTAGGGGTGTAAGGGGGTAAGGGTGTAGGGGAGCCACTGCTCTTCGGGTATCTCCTGCACCAGACGCTACGCGTATCTCCTACGGAGACGCTGCGC
>NZ_CAWPKW010000285.1:0-2324 GCF_963888615.1 Brasilonema octagenarum UFV-OR1
GTTCCCCCAAAGTCTGCCGGGGGAAGCAACCCAAGCGGCGAGCTTTGACCGTTGTGGCGACTGGCTGTCGGGTTCCCCCCGTTGTAGCAAGTGGCGTGCATGTGGCGTGAGCTAGTACTGTTCGCGCAGCGTGTCCGGAGTGCATAGGAGGGTTTCCCCTTACACCCTTATACCCTTACCCCCTTACACCCCTTTTGGTGAGGTTATTGACTTATACTGCCTTGCGTGGAAACATCAGGTCCGGCTGTGACTACAACAATTTTATCTGGATAAAGTAACTCACGAGCCGCTTGATTAACTTGTTCAAACTTAACTGCTTGAATTTTTGCAGTAAAATTGTGCAGTTCCTCTTTATCTAGTCCGTATACCTGATTCATCAAAATTTTCCCGATCAATTCCTCTGGATTTGCCAGGGATACAATGTAGTTGCTAATCAAGATCTGTTTAGCTGTTTCTACTTCCCGTTCAGTAACACCTTTTTGATGAATTTCTTTGAGCAGTTCACGGGTACTGGCGATCGCCTGACGGGTATCTTCTGGACTGGTTTGCATCTCAATCATGAACGTTCCAGAATCGTTTCCAGTAACGAAACTACTATAAATTCCGTAGGTGAGTCCTTGGCGATCGCGCACTTGTGCTCCCAGCCGACTTGATAAAGTATCGCCACCTAAAATCTGATTCAACACCAAGGCTGCATAAAAACGGGAGTCTTTGCGGTTAATACCTGTGTTACCCATATAGGTAATAGCTTGAGCTTTACCTGGAACTACTGGGTTAAGGTTGATAACTTTTTCGGGCATTGATACCGTTGGATACTTTAATGTCGGTGGTGAACCCTTTGCTTTCCAGTTACCAAACTCTAAGTTTATCAGTTTTTGGATTTTTTCTGGAGCAAAATCTCCTACCAGTGCTAGCACCGTTGTATCGGGACGATAATGTTTTTTTCTAAATTCAATCACATCCTTACGGCTAACCCGTCGTAAACTTTCCTCTGTGGGGAAGACATGTAAGGGATGTTGTTTTGGGTAAACTGATTGTACAAATGTTCTTTGTGCGACTTCTGAAGGATCATCTAATTCATGCTTCAGGGCTGTTAATGCTTGTTTTCGACTCAGTTCTAACTCTTTTATAGGAAAATTAGCATTTCTGACAACATCTGCTAAAGTTTGAATCAGAACGCTTAAGTCTGCTGCCAAACTATCGCCTTCAATTCGCACACCTTCTCGGTACGTTTCAAACTCAAGATTTGCGCCTCGATCTTCTAAAGTTTTCGCAACAGTCAAAACATCTTTTGTTTTCGTCCCATTGATTAAATTCTCGGCGACAAGAGACGCCAACCCTGCTTTTTCTTCTGTGTCAAATTCCTTACCAGCTTTGATGTAGCCAGACAGAGTGACTGTAGGAGTGCTCTTATCGGGCACAAGCAATACTCGTAAACCATTAGATAAAGTGAATTGTTCTGGTAATGTATGGCTTGTAGCAACACTAGCCAAATCTACTGGTGGTAAGTACTTTGTCACTTCCTCTGTGGTTACAGATGCACCATGTGCAAAATTTTCTGTATTGTGTTTGGAAGTTGCTTTGTGATCATTCCCCTTTGTTTTTAAACGAGTCGGCTTAAAAAAGCCCACTGTACGTGCTTCTTGTTTCAGATATTTATTTGCTACACGCTGTACATCTTGTACGGTTACTTGACGAACAGCCGCCAAGTAACGGTCTGTATAACGATAATCACCAGTAGTTGTCTCATCATTACCCAATTGCAATCCCAGACTAGTAATATCACGGTTAGTTAAAACAACAGATGCTTCTAACTTCATCTTGGCGCGATTGAGTTCTTCTGCTGTGACTCCTTTTTTTGTCAGTTTGGCGATCGCACTTTTTAAAACCGAATCAATTTTTTTTACATTTTGCTCAGGATCTGCTGTGACTAACAACTCATACCAGCCTAATTCCATCAAGTTAACCACAGAAGCTGAAACATCACTTGCTAAACCTGATTCCACCAATGCTTGTTCCAGGCGAGAGTTCCGTCCATCTGTTAAAATCCGATCCATCAGATCCAACGCTGCTACATCTGGACTCTTTGCATTTGGTAACGGATACACAGCTTGCAGCAACAATCCTGATCCTGGTTCTTTTAAAACAATTGGTTTAGATTGTGAAGTCTTAAGCGTCGGTTGTAAAACTCCTGAGTTCTGAGTTCTGACCCCTTCGGGGTTCGCCAGTCGCTCATGGGGGAAACCCCCAAGACCGCGCTGGCTCACTTCTGAGTTCTGAGTTCTGACCCCTTCGGGGTTCGCCAGTCGCTCATGGGGGAAACC
>NZ_CAWPKW010000286.1:0-2322 GCF_963888615.1 Brasilonema octagenarum UFV-OR1
TGGTTTCATAGACTTCCCCACTCAACCACTGTTGCTGCCAAACACCAAAATCAGCATACTGGATGGGTAACTCTGGTAAAGGAGAAGGTTCTCCCGATAAAAAAGTTTGATATAAAATCGACAACTCTTGGATAAATATCCCCATTGACCAACCATCAGAGACAATATGGTGCATGGTCACGAGCAGCACATGGGACTGTTCACCCAGTTGCAATAGACTCACCCGCAGCAAAGGACAGGTCTTAAGATCAAAGGGTTTTTGTGCCTCTAAGGTGACTAACCGTTGCACTTGTGCAGATTGTTTATCTTCCTCAACGCCTTGCAAGTCCACTACTTGTAAAGTTACAGTTGCAGTGGAATCAATGACCTGCACTGGAGTATCATTCACTACCTGAAAGCTGGTACGCAATACCTCGTGACGCCGAACGATTTCGGTTATTGCTTGCTCAAGGGCGTCTACCGTTAAATTTCCGGTAATTTGTAGTGCAAGGGGCATATTGTAGGTTCCACTTTTGTCCTCCAGCTGATCTAGGAACCAAAGTCTAGCTTGCGCCCATGACAAGGGTAGATTCGTATCCCTTGGCACTGGTTCGATAGATGGTATCATCAGTTGTACGGTCAGGCGATCGCGACCGATGGACTGGTCTAACTCTGCTACTGTGGGGGATTCAAATAAGTAGCGCAGGGGAATCTCGACGTTAAAAGTTCGCTGCAATCGGGAAATGACTTGAGTAGCAAGCAGGGAATGTCCTCCCAATTCAAAAAAGTTGTCATGGATGCCCACTTGTTCTAGTTTGAGGACAGAGACGAAAATGTTGGCAATGACTTCTTCAGTAGGTGTGCGAGGTGGTACAAAGTCTAATATCTGACCCTGTGTCCTATCTGGTGCAGGCAGGGCACGTCGGTCTACCTTGCCGCTAGGAGTCAAAGGCATAGCTTCGAGCATCACAAAAGCAGATGGTATCATGTAATCGGGCAACTTCTGTTTGAGGAAGTTACGCACCTCACGAATGCTTAATGATTCTTGGTGAGGAACAATATAAGCAACTAGGTACTTGTTATCTGCTTGCTCTTGGTTGACTGTTACCACCGCTTCTCGTACTTGAGGATGTGTCCTAAGAACCGCTTCAATTTCCCCTAACTCGATACGGAAGCCACGAATTTTCACCTGGTTATCAATCCGACCGAGTAACTCAATGTTACCGTCAGGAAGGTAGCGGGCTAAGTCCCCAGTTTTATACAAACGATTTAATTTTGAATTTTCAAACGGGTTGGGGATGAATTTCTCCTGTGTCAACTCCGGGCGGTTGAGGTAGCCTCGGGCAAGAGCAACACCTCCAATGTGCAGTTCGCCTATAACTCCAATAGGAACGCTTTGGAGATGGCTGTCTAGAATATAAATTTGCGTGTTGGCAATTGGTTGACCAATGGGAACAATTTGATGCTGATTTCCCCGTTGGCAATTCCATGCAGTTGCATCAATGCAAGCTTCAGTTGGTCCGTAGAGATTGTACAACTGTGCATCTAAATTGGCTTTGAAACGCTCTTGAAGTTCGATTGGCATAACTTCACCCCCGCAAAATACACGTCGCAGGGAGTTACAGTTTTTCAACCCCTCTTCTTCGAGAAGGATTCGCAGCAAGGAAGGAACAAGTTTAATATGTGTAATCTTCTGCTCAGCAATCACCTGAACTAAATAAGCACTTTCCTGATGACCTCCAGGTCGAGCTATAATCAACTGAGCTCCTACCAGCAACGGCGCATAGATTTCCCAGACTGAAGCGTCGAAGCTTAAAGGAGTTTTCTGTAGCACTTTGTCTGCCTCGGTTAGAGGAAAAGACTCCTGCATCCACAACATATGATTGCAAATGGCTTGGTGGGAAATCATCACGCCTTTGGGTTTGCCTGTTGAACCAGAGGTGTAAATGACATAAGCTAAGTTTTCAGATCTTACCCCACTCACCGGATTCTCGTTACTCTCGCGTAGTATCACTTCCCAGTCTGTATCCAAGCAAATCACACGCGCTTGATGTTGAGGGAGTTTAGCCACCAATTTCTCCTGAGTCAGCAGTACTGACACCTGGGAATCTTCCAACATATAAGCTAAGCGCTCTTGCGGATACGCTGGATCTAAAGGTACATAAGCTCCACCTGCTTTAAGAATCCCCAGCAGTCCCACAACCATATCTATAGAACGTTCAACGCAAATGCCTACTAACACCTCTGGTTTTACTCCCAGTGTTTGCAAGTAATGCGCCAGTTGATTGGCACGGGCATTCAATTCTTGATAGGTGAGATGTTGTCCTGCAAACACCACCACCA